>CAZENC010000449.1:0-2683 GCA_964513115.1 uncultured Desulfobacteraceae bacterium
TGCAACCCAGATAGAGGTGCTGCTCTCGAACGGTAATCGATATAAAGCAACGCTTGTGGGAGCAGATCCCAAAACGGATCTGGCTGTGATCAAAATCCAAGCCAGAGAATCTCTTACTCATGTTAATTTTGGTGACTCGGACAAAATGGATGTGGGAGATTGGGTTGTTGCAATAGGACATCCACGAGGTCTTGATCAGACGGTTACCCAAGGAATTATAAGTGCAAAGCACCGGAGGGGCATTACGGATCCAAACAGCTACCAGGATTTTCTTCAGACAGATGCTGCCATAAACCCGGGAAACAGTGGGGGGCCGTTGCTTAACCTTGACGGAGAAGTGATCGGTGTAAACTCTGTAATAGTATCCCAGTCTGGCGGTTTTGAAGGTATTGGCTTCGCTATTCCAAGTAATATGGCACAACACATAGCCAGTGAGTTGATCACCCATGGCAAAGTAGAAAGGGGTTGGCTGGGCGTCAGTATCCAGGACCTCACCCCTGAATTGGCCGGCTCATTCGGACTTGAGAACACAAAAGGCGCATTGATCGCGGACGTCTCTAAGAATGGGCCTGCAGACAAAGCCGGCTTAAAAAGGGGTGATATAATTATTGTATTCGATGGCAAGGAAATACACGATTCAGGTATCCTCAGAAATGAAGTGGCTGCAACCTCTGCGGGACGAACAGTCAATATAACAATTATACGAAAGGGCAACAGAAAGGACTTTTCCGTCAGGATAGGGAGTTTGGAATCGGCAACCAAACTGTTGTCTAAATCCGTTCGAAATCGAATGGGTGTTGATGTCAGGGCTTTGCATTCCAAGGAGATCCGGAAATATAATTTGAACCCCAATCAGGGTGTCGCAATCAGTTGGCTGGATCCCAAAGGACCCCTGGGGGAAGCCGGGTTCGAAGAGGGGGATATTATACTTGAAGTCAACGGAAAATCCGTAGAAAATATAGCAGACTTTGTGGATATTGTAGGCACATTACAATCAAATCAACAGGTCGTCATGCTGGCACTTGACCATAGAACAGGCAGAACCGCCTATGTACAAGTTGTGGTTCAATAGGGATTCTATTAAAGATGAACAACTCAAAAACGATTGAAGATATCATCAATCAGCTCACCTGTGAGGATTTGGCAACCTATCAAAATGCATGGGACGAGTTGTACTGATGAAATTCAATATCCACAGAAGCCAGTCAAGTTCTGGAATCGTCGCAGGATTGATCGGTAATGTAATGGAATGGTACGATTTCGCGCTGTTCGGCTACTTCGTACCGTATATCTCAGCCGCATTCTTTCCATCTAGCAATACGACAAGTGCCTTGCTGGAAACATGGGCTGTATTTGCCGGCGGGTTTTTGATGAGGCCCTTGGGTGGTGCCGTATTCGGATATATTGGTGATCGCATTGGACGACGCTGGGTCCTCATCCTTTCAGTCTTATTGATGGCCATACCGACTTTTGTTCTTGGTGTTTTGCCGACATATACACAGATTGGGGTTGCGGCTTCATTGCTCCTCGTTGCGGTGCGATTGATTCAGGGACTCTCCGTCGGTGGAGAATTCAGCGGTTCGGTCACGTATATGGTCGAAACAGCCCCCCAAGACCGGCGGGGATTGGCAGGCAGTTGGGCAAACGTCGGTAGCACCGCTGGGCTTCTCTTGGGTTCAGGAGCAGCTACAGTAGTTACTAATTTTTCATCGCAGCGTTTCGCCGAAACTTGGGGATGGCGTATTCCTTTTCTAATAGGTCTGCTGCTGGGCATATTCGCTTTGGCACAGGTAAGGAAGTTGCACGAGGGCCATATCAAACATAGGGATGAAAAACATAAATCCCGGTCTCCACTTAAAGAGGCATTTACTAAAGATAAAAAGAGGACCTTTCAAGCTTTGGCTTTTACAGCAGGCTACGGTGTTACCTTCTACATCCCATTGGTATATTTACCTAATTATATACAGCGAAATACCGGTATGTCCCTAGACGCTGCTATGCAAATCAATACCATAGCCACGGCCATGATTTTGGCGCTCATCCCTATATCCGGCTGGGTAAGTGACCGATTCATTCGGCGAACTCATTTCTTGGCTATTGGCTTCTTTCTATTAGCTATATTAGCCTATCCTATGTTTGAGCTAGTACAAAGTGGAGAATACTTTCGGGTACTTTCAGCACAATTGATCTTCGCCGTGCTGATTGTTTTTCCTCTAGGAGCAGCACCCGCTCTTCTAGTTGAACTATTCCCCAGCGATGATCGTTTGACAGGATATTCTATCGCCTTTAATATTGGAATAGGAGTGGTGGGAGGAACAACACCAATGATCGCAACTTGGCTAATCCACATAACCTCAGTAAAATCGGCGCCTGCCTTCTATCTATCGATACTAGCTATGGTAGCGGTCTCATCGTTGTTAATGATGAGTGATCGAAGTCGTGAACCGTTGCTCTGAGTCAACGACATCCAACAAGTGACTGTAAGGGACACCAGGGGCATCCTTCCATGACCCTGTGTTTATTCCCCAAAAGTCGTTCCATTTCAAATTTGGGCCGAAAGACGACCAGATTTTATTCGAAGGTTTTGCTGCAATGGTATCAATGAATTTGGGCGCAAAAGGCTGTTTCGCTGTCGCCCTTGGTGCCCCTGAATTCCAGTGTTGAGACTTGCAATATCTGCTAT
>CAZENC010000450.1:0-2680 GCA_964513115.1 uncultured Desulfobacteraceae bacterium
CTGAAACAGGACATATTTGCAATTATTTTCATGCTGGCTGCATGTTATTTGTTTGCCTGGCATAAGAATAGCTATATCTCCTTCTTAGCCGGTGCCTTACTGGGCCTTTCATTTATATGCAAAATGAACTTACCTTTTCCCGCTTTAGGTGCTGTTTTAATTTTGATCATAGCCGGAATAAGGAGAAAGCAGGGTGTAGTCTTACTGACGGCCTTTGTTTTTCTCTGCCTTCTGGAGTACTTCTACATGCAGTTTAAGACTAATGGATGGTTCTGGTTCTGGGTATTTGAGCTTCCCAGAAAACATCCACTTGCCTTTTCCATTGAAAAAACAGCCGCAGCTGCCAGACTCTTTCTCGCTATGCCAGTGCTAATAGCGCTATCTATTCATGTGTTGGCAAAAGGCACCTTTCAAAAGAAGGATTTAAGAGAGCTAATTTGGATTCTCACAGCACTATGGGGATTGCCTGTGGGCATTCTCGGCTATCTAAAAATTGGCGGTTATTCCAACAATTTAGCTCCATTTATTGTGTCTCTGGCTATTCTCAGCGGGATTTATTTAAAAAGACTCAGAAGAATGCCTTTTATTTCAGACTCGAGGCTGGTGTCGGCTCTGGTAGTAGGGCTCACATTACAGGTGACCGTTTCGGGATTTTTCTTAGAAAGGAATATCAGCCAAGTGAAATTGAACGCCACCGGCGCAACGGAGCTTGAGCAGCTTATCTCAAAAATTGGTGGAAGGATTTTCTGCCCGTTCCTTCTTCGACCTGAACACGTAAAACAAGTTGACGCAGAACCACTAATTGTGGCCCTCCTGGATTACTCAGCAGTGTACACCCCCGAGACACTTCTTCGTCGGATTAAGGAGCAATATTATTCAGGACTTGTCTTTATAAAAAACAGAAAAGGCGGCCCTTTTCTCTCATACTATAGAAAAAGAGGCTACAAGCATCTCAAGGACTTGGAATATACTGTTGGCCAGAAATACTACGGGCCCCTAACAAATTATCAATACTGGGACATTTACTTACCCAAATACCAATCTAAATAGGGAAAGCCAAGGAACGTTTTGTAGGTCTACAATACATCCTTACCCACCGTACTCTTTGAACCTGTCATGAACACGATAGCAGCGGCGAATTATGTCAAAATTGGCGCTCGATCACTCTTTGTTTTGCCGGAATTCTCGATTTTATTTTTTCCAACAAAAGAATTAGGTGATAACCACGAAAGCATTTCTTTACTGCTTTCCGTTGACATTAAAATTCTAATTGTCCAGCAAATAAACGACGTATGACTAAATCTGCTTGACAACAGGATCTGAAGCTATATATTACCAATATAGAATATTAAAAGGAGCGCTTAATGAAAGATTTTGTCAAGGTCATGAAAGCCCTTTCCGACCCTAATCGGCTAAAAATCATAAAGATGCTGCAACATAAGACAATGTGTGTATGTGAAATGCAGGAGGCTTTGCAGGTAGCCCAGCCCACTGTTTCCAAGCATCTCAAATTGCTTGAAGATGCTGGACTTGTAGCATTCCGGAAAGATGGTACATGGGTAAACTACCACCTCACAGACGGGGGCAACAGCCCATACGTAGCCAGTCTTTTGGGAAATCTCAGACACTGGCTGGAGGATGATCAGCAGATAGCAGATCTTATTGAAAAAATTCCCATGATCCGGCGTGAAAATATATGTAAGGGGTAATTTTTTTGCCTTAAAAACATAGCCAAATAGCAATATAGCTATTTATACATCTTCCATAGTTATGAAAATGGAGATATCACTATGAAGGAACGAAGCAAGTTGCTGTTCATCGTGATCATTTTCCTCGCGTGTTACTATATCCCCTGGGGGAATTCGATCATACGACAATCCGGGCTTGAGGCATTCATGATGCTCCAGGAATATGCTCGGGAACACGTACTGACATGCCTGGTACCCGCATTTTTTATTGCCGGTGCCATTGCAGTTTTTGTGTCCCAGGCTTCCGTGCTCAAATATTTTGGGGCTACAGCGAAAAAGATCCTTTCCTATTCTGTGGCCTCTGTATCCGGGACCGTTTTGGCCGTGTGCTCCTGTACGGTCCTGCCCCTTTTCGCGGGTATTTATACCCGTGGAGCAGGCATTGGTCCGGCCACGGCCTTTCTTTATTCAGGACCTGCTATCAACGTGCTGGCCATCGTGCTTACAGCCAGGATTCTTGGATGGCAACTGGGCCTCGCCCGCGCCATCGGGGCTGTACTCTTTGCCATTTTGACCGGACTTCTTATGGCCTTCTTTTTCAGGAAAGACGACGCGGCCAGGACAGCAGGACAGATTTACCTCCCGGATGAAGAGGAGAAGGGCCGCACGCTAACCCAGGAGGCACTTTTTATGCTGACTCTGGTCCTGATCCTAATTTTTGCCGCCTTTGCAAAACCGGCCGAAGGGTCCACCGGGCTCTGGCCGGGCATCTTTTCTGCCAAATGGTATATCACTGCCGGCCTGTTGATCATCCTGGGTTTCATGCTCAAGGGCTGGTTCGTCAAAGACGAAAGAGTAACCTGGGTTCAATCAACCTGGGGATTCATGAAACAGATTTTTCCCCTGTTGGGTGCGGGCGTGCTTGTAGCCGGTTTCATGCTGGGACGTCCAGGGCATTCCGCCTTAATCCCCGAGCATTATATTCAATCCCT
>CAZENC010000451.1:0-2675 GCA_964513115.1 uncultured Desulfobacteraceae bacterium
CCAAACTTGCTTCTGGTGAATGGATCGGTTGCATGGGTCTTACAGAACCCGGTGCCGGTTCTGACGTAGCATCTATGACTACCCGGGCGGAAAAACGAGGAGATCGCTATGTTCTTAACGGCAACAAGATGTTTATCACCAACGGCCCCGTGGCCGATGTGGCTCTTATCTATGCTAAGACAAAAAAAGAATTGAAACATGCAGGGGTTTCCGCCTTTATCGTGGAAAAAGGAGATCCCGGGTTCTCCGCTGGTAATAATCTCATCAAAATGGGCGTCAGGACCTCTCATACTTCGGAACTGATTTTTGAAGACTGCGCAATCCCGAAAGAAAACCTTGTCGGCCAGGAAGGTGCCGGATTCCTCATGGCGATGCAGACCGTAGAGTGGGATAGGAGCGCCCTTCTGTCCCCGTTTATTGGAGGAATGACGTATGTTCTGAACAAATGCATCCGATTTGCCAAGGAACGATATCAGTTCGGCAGGCCAATCGCCCAATTCCAGGCTATCAAGCATAAATTGGCGGACATTAAAATTTTTATTGAAGCTGCCAGGACCCTTTGCTATCGCATCGCCTGGTGCAAGGACCAGGGAAGACCTCTCAATCACTTGGAAGCGGCAATCGCGAAATTATTTGTGGGGGATTGGGGCCTCGGACCGGCTAACGATGCAGTAGTCCTTCATGGCGGCTACGGTTACTGTCATGAGTATGACGTGGAAAGAAACTTCAGAGACAGCCGTCTGGCCCCCATTGGGGGAGGTACTTCCGAGATCGCGAAAAAAATCATATCGCGATTGATGTAGAGGAAACAGGGGAAATCTAAAAAATGAACTTCGATTTTGACAAAACGGAAATTGCTCTTCGCGAGAAGATCAAAGAATTGTTTGGTCCGGATTCTAAGGCTGACTTAAAAAACCTGGAAAATGGAAGCATTATGGAGGTTCGTGAGGCGACCTTGAACCGGTTAAAAGTCCTTGGTCAGGCAGGCTATATGGAACTGGGGCTGGGTGATGGAAAAGATGCCGTAAGCCTTACCGCAACCCAGGAAAACCTGGCTGCCGTTTCTCCTTCGCTTTTTCTGTCTGTAGAGGTAAGCGCTCGGGTTTTCGGTCGCCTGGTAGCTTTCTATGGCACGCCTGCTCAGCAGGAAAAAATCCTCCTGCCACTGAAAAAAGGGTTGCTAATAGGAGCAGTAGCCCTTTCGGAGGGAGGCATGAATATTGAAAACGATCCCCTGGATACAGCAGGTGTATCCAGTGATGACGGTTTTCGAGTCTCCGGGTCAAAGGGTCATGTAGTGAACGGTCCGATTGCGGATTGGATAGCAGTTGCAGGAAAGGTTGGAGGTGAAATCGCTTTCTTTCTTATCAATAAAGACAGTGGAGGAATGTCCATAGGTCAAAGGCTTACCACGCTTGGTTACAACGGCGTAGCCATATCCGCCGTTACCCTTGAAAATTGTCATGTTCCATCAACCTATACCATCGGCCCCTTCAAAGGGGAAGAGCAGCTAAAAACCGTCCGCAGGTGGGAGGACCAGGCACTAACAGCGGCCAGCTTAGGCCAGATAAAGCGCTCTTTTGATGTAGCTCTGGACTATGCCAAAAACCACAAAAGTGGCGGCAAGCCGATCATTGCCTACCAGGAGGTGAGTTTTAAACTTGCCGAGATGCTGACACTTTTACAGACGGCCCAACTGCTGGCTTACAGGGCTGCCTGGATGGAGGAGACAGGGGACAGGGAGGCGGCCGTCCTTGCCCACTGCGCCAAGGTTTTTTGTACAGAGTCCGCCGAAAAGGTTGCAAGTTATGCACTGCAAATCATGGGGGGACAAGGATATATCAGCGGCAACCCTGCGGAAGAGGGATATCGCGAAGCCAAATACCTTCAGATTGCCGGCACCTCATCGGAGATATCCCGCATGAAGATCGCGGATAGACTTTTGTACTGATTTATGGGGTGCCTTTTTGCGGCTATATCAGTTTGAATGGACTCGTAAAAAGTCTTTATCTGTCTTTTTTTGTCATTCCCGCCCGTCGAGAGCCTCTGGGTCTAACGACGGAGGCGGGAATCCAGACATTACAGGCAGTTTTGGACTCCCGCCTTCGCGGGAGTGACGGTAAATTAGACTTTCTACAAGATCATCAATTGGGGACAACAAAAAATGGAAGTCATAGAGACGAGAATAGATACATCCGGCGGGGAATATAAAGAGAACTATCAGGCTATGCAGGCATTGGTATTGGATCTCGGAAAAGAGCTGGAAATAGCCATTGACAATCGCTCGGAAAAGGCCCGTGCCAGGCTGGCCCAACAAGACAAACTGCCGGTCCGTAAACGCCTGGAACTACTTTTTGACAGGAACACGCCTTTTCTGGAAATAGCACCTCTTGCCGCCAGGGACATGTATGACAAAAAGATCCATGGCGCAGGGATAATCACCGGTATTGGCGTGGTTGAAGGCCGTGAGGTAATCGTACATGCCAATGATTCCATGATCAAGGGCGGAACCATCTATCCTATGGGCGTCAAAAAGGGGGTCAGGACGCAAACCATTGCCATGGAAAACCGCATCCCCATTATCTATCTTGTGGATTCCGGTGGCGCATATTTACCTCTCCAGTCCGAAATCTTTCCTGATGCGGATGACGGTGGCCGCATATTTTACAACCAGG
>CAZENC010000452.1:0-2670 GCA_964513115.1 uncultured Desulfobacteraceae bacterium
GTTCCGATGACATGATCATCTTTCGTGCCGTCAATATCTATCCGGGACAGGTTGATCATGTTTTATCAGGGCTCGAAGGGATCGGAAGTGAATACCAGATTATTCTGGACAGAAAGGCGGACGGCAAAGACTATATGACAGTGAAAGTGGAGCGCGACAAGGGGGTTGAAAGCAGTCAGGATGAAGATCTGGCAAAAAAAATAGCCGCAGAAATAAAGAAGCAAATTATGGTAAGCGGCACCATTGAGCTGGTTGACTACGGATCTTTACCGAGATCAGAACGGAAGAGTAAACGGGTATTTGATAATAGAGACGATTAGATTTTGGATTGCTGATTTACCGGCTTGTCCGGATTAGGGGGTTTGGAAATGATTGAATATGATTATAAAAAGCCTGAGAGTTTGGAAGAGGTATTCAGCCTTTTAAAGGAGTATGGAACAAAGGCTACCCTAATTGCAGGGGGAACCGACGTGATGGTCAAGATCAGGAACACGAAGAGGGCCCCGGAGGTTTTGATTTCCCTGCGAGGGATCAAGGATCTCAGGTATATTAAGAAAAATGGTGGTTATCATATCGGGGCTTTGACTACTCACAGGATGTTAGAGCAGTCCCAATTAGTCAGGACCGAACTGTCCGCCTTGCATGATGGTGCTTCCCGTATAGGCTCGGTGCAGGTAAGGAATGTCGCAACAATAGGGGGAAATATCTGTAATGCAGCTCCGTCAGCGGATACCGCAGGTCCTCTGCTGGTACTTGATGCTCAGGTGGTATTGGAAGGCACGGAAGGAAGGCGAAGCGTACCCCTCGCGGAGTTTTTTACCGGCACATATAAGACCGTTCGGAAACAGAACGAGGTCCTTGTTGAATTTGAAATACCTGGTGAAATAGAGCATTTCGGAAGTGCCTACTGGAAACACTCAAGAAGAAAGGCAATGAATCTTCCCCTTTTGGGGGTTGCTGTGTCTCTTAATCTGGATGGTGATACGGTTTCCGATGCAAGAATTGCACTGACTGTTGCCGCACCGACGCCAGTCAGGGCATATAATGCCGAAGAATTTTTAAGGGGGAAGCCCTTGACCGATGAGGTCTTAAGAGAGGTAGGCAAAATTTCGGCATCGCCGGAATGCTGTTCGCCCAGGGACAGCCTGAGGGGTGTGGCATGGTATCGAAGGGAGATTATAGAAGTCTATGTGGCTCGCATGGCAAGGCTTGCTGCTGAAAATGTCAAGAACCGTTAAACGCGGACAGGCCGAAAATACTAATTCAGGAATTCTTTCTTGAAGAATTCCTGAATTCCTAATTTCGCAATTCCTCGATCAATTGATTCAAAGGAGTTCAAGATGAAAAATGTATCGGTTTCTTTTACCCTAAATGGTGATCTTGTAACAGCCGAAGTGCCTTTGACCTGGTCACTTTTAAAGACATTGAGGGAACATTTTGAATTGACCGGAGCCAAGGAAGGATGTGGTGTGGGTGAATGTGGTGCATGCACGGTTGTAGTCGATGGAGATGCCGTAAATTCGTGTCTGTACCCTGTTTATGAGATAGAAGGCAAGTCAGTAATAACGATTGAGGGAATCGCAAATGAAGACGGCACGTTGCACCCAATTCAGACGGCCTTTCTTGAAAACAACGGTGTCCAATGTGGATATTGCACTTCCGGGATGATTATGTCAGCAAAGGCCCTTCTGGATCAGAATCCAAATGCAGCGGAGAATGACATAAGGACGAGCATTGCGGGCAATCTTTGTCGCTGCACCGGATACGTTCAGATTGTCGAGGCCATTGAGATGGCTGCCAAGACGATGAAATAAAAAAGCAAATACCCATAGGAGGAAAAGATGTCTGATCATCTGTTTGTGGGGAAAAGTATTCCAAGGACAATAGAAGCGGACAAAGTAACGGGCAAGGCGGTCTATATTGATGACTTAAAACGCCCCGGGATGCTGTACGGAAAAATACTCTACAGCAAGTATGCACATGCAAGGATTAAGAGCATTGATACTTCTAAGGCTAAAAAGCTTGCAGGTGTTAGGGCGGTTTTGACCGGTGAGGATATTCCGGACGTGAGGGTCGGATTTCTTAAGGATCAAACAGTTCTTAAGAAAGACGTGGTCCGCCAGTTCAGAGACGAAGTGGCCGCAGTTGCGGCGGTTACTCCGGAGATCGCAGCGGAGGCAGTGGCTTTGATTGAGGTAGAGTACGAGGAACTACCCGCTGTGTTTGATCCATTCGAGGCCATGAAGGAAGACGCCCCGCTTGTCCATGAGGTGGACGCGAGAGGAAGGCCTGTAAAAAACAACATGCTTCCACTGCCCTGGAAATTTGAGGCCGGGGATATTGAGCAGGGCAGGAAGGATTCGGCTTACTTAACAACAGATGATGTTAGTACGACCTGGGTAAACCAGTGTTGCATGGGAACGAGCGGGTGCGTTGCAGAGTTCGATAATAATAACAACCTGACCCTGTACAATCAAACTAATGTAATCTTCGGACACATCGGTAGGATCACCGAATATTTTTCCCAGATCGGACTTGGGGGCAAAAAGATCAGGGTCGTTAATGCAATTGTTGGAGGAAGCTTCGGGACCAAACTTGACACGGACATCTATGAGTTCATTTCGATTCAGCTTGCCCTTAAGACACGGAAGCCGGTAAAGATCCTTTTTG
>CAZENC010000453.1:0-2658 GCA_964513115.1 uncultured Desulfobacteraceae bacterium
CAGTGACGAGGGATGAGGATAACGCAGTAGATGGGGGTTTTCCGACAGCCTCCTACACAATGTCCTTATACATTAACAGTGCATCCTGCCCTTCCTGATAAAAATTCTTCTTGACCTTCAATGGCGTAAATCCATGTTTGTTAAAGAGCCCCCGGCCAGGTAAATTTTTTACTGCAGTATGGAGGATTACTTTCTCAACCTCCTGCTTGCCGGCCGTCTTTTCGACCTCTCTCATAAGAAGATCACCAATACCAAGTCCCTGATTCGCAGGTTCAACAGCAACTGCCAGCAGTTCTAGCATACCGGAGAAATTACTCTTCTGAAAAGGCCGACCGAGCATTGCAAATCCAACAGGTCTTTCTTCCATTATGGCAATAAAGGAAAAAGTGATCCCCGACTCGAGCCAGCCTGGCAGTATATTCTCATAGGGACCATATTTATGAAAGGCTTTCTTGCTCAGGGCACCGACATAACTCACATCTAATATAGTTGCCGGTCTTATTGAAATGCGGGAAGCCTTTCGCGATATCGTTTTCCTGTAGCGTTCAGTGAGGCGGGTAGATTCCGGCACTGCTCTCGGTGCAGAACCCGATCTTATCCTGGCATTTTGCAACCTCTTGATCCTTTTGTGATCTCCGTATTTGCCGAAACGACCTCGGGTTCCCATAATGCCGGCTTCAAGTTAGAATTTATCAGGCCTTTAAATTTTTCCAGTATCTGCCGTGGTTTTGAAATACCTGCCCCATTAGGCTGTCAAGCATCATCTGATCTCCGGACGATGCAATGTTTTCAGTGTTGATTTCTGATAAACCGGCCATCTCTCTTAGAACCATTTTCACCGAATCCCTTAGCCCCTCCAGATTATAGCCTCCTTCAAGTGTAATAACGACCTTGCCCCCGCAACATGCATTGGCTATATTCAAAACCGATCGTATCAGACCCGCAAAACCCTCGGGCGTCACTTTCATACCCCCCAATGGATCACCTTCATATATATCAAATCCCGCAGATACCAGAATCAGCTCAGGATCAAATTCGAGCGCAATCGGTTTCAATATTCTTTCAAAAATTCCCACATACTCCCCATCGCCATAGCCAACGGATAAAGGCACATTGACTGTAAAACCCTCGCCTTCACTCAACCCAACCTGTCCGAAAGCTCCGGTGCCGGGGTAATATGGATATTGATGGGTTGAAAAATACAGGATTGAAGGATCTTCTTCAAAAGAATGCTGAGACCCATTACCGTGATGCAGGTCCCAGTCAGCCACTAGGACACGCTTAAGACCGTGTGACTCCTGAGCATGTCTTGCGCCAATGGCTACGTTGTTGAAAATGCAGAAACCCATGGCCCGGCTGCGCTCGGCATGATGTCCAGGTGGTCTTACCAATGCAAATGCATTATCCAGTTCACCAGAGATAACCATAGAAATCGCCTGGCATAATCCACCCGCCGCAAGAAGCGCAGCCTCGTAAGAACCTGCGGAGGTTGAAGTATCAGGGTCTAAGGCCACGAAATCTCTTCCCTCCGTTGCAGCAATCCGTTCCACATATTCAGGAGAATGGATTAACAAAAGCTCGCTCCTTTCAGCCCGTCTGACCGGTACCTCCTGAAATTGACCAGCCATATCGGGTTCTTCAAGCATGGCATAAATCACCTCCAGCCGCCTGTGGTTTTCGGGGTGATATTCATCCGGTCTGTGATTCATATACCTTTTGTCCTTGGCAATACCTGTTTTTCCCATTTTTATCTCCCGGGTCTAGTGATTAACATTAAATCCATTTGGGTAAAAACACTCATTTGGGATATCAAACCATATTTTTCACTTTGGGGACATCTTCGTTTAACCGGTTAATGAATACGCCTCAAGACAACACATAATTGCGATATTGAAGGTTGAAGCGGTCTTTTCTTCAACCTTCCCATCTGCCAATTTCATATCTTAACAGTTTCGCGGTACTCATTTGCCGGACGATCAATATCTTCTTTTCCCCGTAATTCAATTAACATAGCCGATAGGACTTTTGCAAAACCATCAATTCTTTATGGTTTTTAAGTATTTCACTTTAATCCTTGGGCCTTATGCCTCCGGCCTTTTGTCTTTGATCAGGCATGTTTGGTCCAGCAATATATCATACGCACTACTAGTATATCATGATTTCAGACAATGAAAAATTAAAAGTGGCTCCCTGAAAATGGGGCTTGATCAGGATCCCTTTCGTGTATAAGGTGATAATACCATGTTTTTCATAATAGCCGGAATACAACCCAGGAAAATAACCCTGGATAACTCTCCCAGAATGTGCCCATCCTGTGGTCTCTACCAGGCATATCTCAAGAGGATCGACCAATACTTTTCATTCTTCTTTCTGCCACTTCTTAGAATCAAAAAAGGAGCCCCTTTTCTGGAGTGTAAACGTTGCGCTAATTCGTCCCGGGAATCCGCGGAGGAGTGGTCCGAGCCTCGCCAGAGTTTTGCCCGAACATGCCCCGGTTGCGGTAAAGCTGTTGATCCGGCATATAGCTTCTGCCCATTTTGTGGTAAAAAATTGTAAGGAGACCTGCATTGCCATAAAGGTGCTTGAAATTTATTAGTCAACATTTTTGAACAACACTAAGGAATTCCACTTATATTTTTATCTCAGATGGAATCAAAA
>CAZENC010000454.1:0-2644 GCA_964513115.1 uncultured Desulfobacteraceae bacterium
TTTTAACTTGAGAAATATATTAGTTATGTTATTTCCTACATATGCCAAGACAATCACGAATAGATGCCCCGGGAGCTCTGCATCACATTATCGCCAGAGGAAATGAGAAAAGAAACATATTTGAAGACACATTGGATCGCCAGCAGTTTTTAGCCCGCCTTGGAGATATTCTATCCACTACCCACACCATGTGCTATGCATGGGCTATTATTGCAAACCATTTTCATCTTTTGCTGCGAACCGGATCCGTTCCGATCGCCACGGTCATGCGCCGTCTGTTAACGGGATATGCCATCTACTTCAACCGAAAACACCGCCGTTATGGTCATCTATTTCAAAACCGGTATAAATCGATCCTTTGCCAGGAGGACCCCTATTTTCTCGAGTTGGTTCGTTATATTCATCTGAACCCATTACGCGCCAAAGTTGTTAAGGGTTTAACGTCTCTTGATAAGTATCCTTATTCAGGGCACAGTGTCTTGATGGGAAGAGTTGAACATGAATGGCAGGACACAGATTATGTATTGGAATGCTTTGGTAAGCGGGTTACAGGAGCCCGTTTTAAGTATCGTGATTTTATAGAAAAAGGTGTCGCGATGGGCAAACGGCCTGATCTTACTGGCGGAGGATTAGTCCGGAGCATTGGAGGGTGGTTGAATCTTTTAGAGATGCGTAAAGCGAAAGTGTTTGTAAAAGGAGATGAGAGGATCTTAGGTGATGGCGATTTTGTTGCACAAATCCTACAAACGGCAGGAGAAGCGTTTGAGAAGAGAACATCTATGATGGCTCAAGAGTGGGATATTGATAGGGTGGCTGAACATGTAGCCAAATTGTTGGACATGGAGGTTTCAGAAGTTTGGTCTTTTGGCAAATACAGGCATATCGTAAAGGCCCGGAGCTTGCTTTGCTACTGGGCTGCGAGAGAGTTGGGTGTGACTATAGCTTCTTTAGCTAAGAGACTTAAGATATCGCCTGCAGCAGTGACCCAGTCGGTGTTGCGGGGCGAGAGGCTTGTAATGGAAAATCAATATCATTTCCCGTGAAAGTGTAAATGTGAAGAATGTCCCCCATACCCACGTTCTGCCAACCGCCAGTATGCCGGTCAATGTCGATAAATCCTGTGTAAACCCCCTGAAGAAAAGCCTTCCACCTTGCTCAAGTGTTCGAGATGCGTAATCTTTTGAGACAATGCTTTCTTGATGGGAATAACCTTGCTTTGCCGCTGGAAATGGGAGTGCATGTCTAATTATGCAAATAGGTATTTTCTAAGAAATTTTTTTCTTGACTTTCCAACAAACTTGTTTAATACTTCAACAAAATTGTTAGATCGTCTCAAATATATTTTGGTCTAGTATAGTGACCCGGTAATAATTTGCGTGATCGCACAACTTCCAGAAAAACGACATTTTGAATCCGAAATTCGAATATCGAAATGCGAAACAAATTCGAATATCAAATGACTAAAACTCAAATCTGTTTAAATGATTGAAAAATTCGAATTCTGAAATTGTCTCGTATTTCGAATTTCGTGCTTCGAATTTTACACCTCAACAGCTCAAAACGAATAATCGAAGCTCATTTCATTTTCATAAGTTTTAGAACGTAATACTAGCTTTCGTAATGTCTATATATTGATCATTGCATAAACTTCAAAGGTATCCTGAATATGAATAATGAGAGAAAGGGAATATTTCTGAATATGGAAAAAATGGCTGCTGTTTTGGTTGAGACATTTGGCCGAAACTGCGAGGTGGCCATCCATGATTTCGCCAGACTCCCTCACTCCCTCATTTACGTCGCGGGCGAAGTTACCAAACGAAAACCTGGTGCACCCATAACTGACTTAGTGATCAAGACGCTTCGACGCGAAGGGAATGAAGCAAAAAATATCTGCAATTATAAAAACACAACCAAGCTCGGGAGAATCCTCAAATCTTCTACAGCCTTCATAAGGGACAGCCAAAATAAGACTATCGGGGCTTTTTGCATTAATATTGATATAACCGATTACCTAAATTCCATCAATATGATTGAAAATCTAATCCAAACCAGTGATACCCAAAATTCCGAAATAGAAGAGACTTTTGCTTCCTCTCTTAACGAGATGATTGAATCTTTAATAGGGCAAGTTGTTCGAAAAGTTGGAAAGCAACCAGCAGTCATGACAAAAGATGAAAAGCTTGAACTGGTTGAACTATTGGAAATTAACGGAGCCTTTTCGGTGAAAGGAGCGGTTCACCAAGTGGCAACCCTATTGGGAGTTTCAAAATACACAATATATAATTATATCAAATCAGTTCGAAATAACAATATATGATTTAATAGTACTTGCTTTACAAATCATCTCTAGTCTGGATCAACTACCATAAGCAACAAAGAACAAAATTGTATAGAATTGCCAAAAAGTAAATTTGATCATTAAA
This sequence comes from uncultured Desulfobacteraceae bacterium, assembly GCA_964513115.1. GTDB lineage: Bacteria > Desulfobacterota > DSM-4660 > Desulfatiglandales > Desulfatiglandaceae > JAFDHL01. Next base: position 2,424 of record CAZENC010000454.1, read on the forward strand.
CCGCAGATTGAGGTATCTTTTGAGGTTGATATTGATGAAATTTGTGACTGTACAAATCCGATGTAATGAACGGAGTAAGTCGCCAATTTTTATCGGCCCAGGGGCTGCTCATTTGACACATGGCGAATGACCGGCACCTGGGCCGCCCATTTGACAGATCGCCATTAATCAACTACCCCGCCGCAAGCGAGCGGGGTATGAAAAGGAATAATACTATTTTT
>CAZENC010000455.1:0-2627 GCA_964513115.1 uncultured Desulfobacteraceae bacterium
CGCTTCAGGCGTGCGGCCTCAATAAATATCTTTTTGAGATGGCCAATATCCGCGATCAGGATTCGTGGGTTCACGGCAATGATCCGGAGGCTGCCACAGAAAAGGCCAAGGACCTGGTACGGATGGCCGTAGCAAGGGCTGGCCTGCTAAAACCCCTCAAAGAAAAAAGTATCCCCATCAACCATAGAGCCCTTGTCATTGGTGGCGGCGTGGCAGGCATGAATGCAGCCCTCGGTATTGCGGATCAGGGCTTTGAAGTAGTTATTGTGGAGAAGGAGGCCCAATTAGGCGGTCTTTCCAGGGATTTGACCGTCACAATTGAGGGTGCAGATATTCAGAAATACCTTTTGGAGCTTGTAGACAGGGTCACAGGCCACGAGAAAATACAGGTGCTTACTGAATCTCTTATCGTTGGGTTCAGCGGGTTCAAAGGGAATTTTACGACTGAGATTATGGTCGGCCCGGGTATGTATGAACGCAAAATTGATCACGGTGTCGTGATCATAGCCACCGGCGCTAATGAATACAAGCCGGAGGAATATCTATACGGACAGGACTATCGAGTAGTTACCCAGATCGAACTGGGAAAGCGTCTGGAGGTGAAAGGCGCAGATGATTTAAATAAGGTGGTGATGATCCAGTGCGTGGGCTCAAGAAACGAAAAGAACCCTACCTGTTCCCGTGTGTGCTGCCAGAGCGCTGTCAAGAATGCACTTCATATAAAAGAACTCAATCCGGATGCCGAGATCTATATTCTCTATAGAGACATGAGGACGTACGGTCTGTTAGAGGATTACTACACAGAGGCCAGACAACAGGGCATCATCTTTTCCCGTTTCAACCAGGACAATCCTCCTAATGTTGAAGCTACACAGGAAGGAATTATGGTAACCTTCCAGGACCACATTCTTCAGCGTGATCTTAGTGTCACCGCCGATCTCCTGGCCCTTAGCGCAGGCATGGTGGCTGAAGACACGAATGAATTGGCATCCATACTGAAACTGCCCAGAAACGAAGAAGGCTATTTCATCGAAGCCCATGTCAAGTTGAGACCGGTGGATCTTGCCAACGAAGGTGTCTTCTTGTGTGGAACCGCACACAGTCCACAACTCATATCAGAAGCCATATCGCAGGCCCTTGCAGCCTCGTCCAGGGCTGCTATTTTTCTATCTCAGTCAGAGATCACCCTGTCCGCCGTAACAGCCAAAGTTAATCCCGATCTGTGTGCAGCATGCCTTGTCTGTGTTCGAGCATGTCCCTATGGGGTGCCTCGAATAAACGAGGAAGGGGTTAGTGAAATCGACGAAGCCCTTTGCCACGGCTGCGGCATATGTGCCGCCGAATGTCCTGCCAAGGCCATAGAATTGAACTGGTATGAGGATGATCAGGTCATGAGTAAAGTCGAAGCATTATTGGAAGGAGTGTTATGATGAAAGAATTCGAACCTATTATTGTCGCCTTTTGCTGCAATTTCTGAGGCTATACTGCAGCGGACCTGGCAGGTTCAATGCGCATTAATTATCCGGGCACGATTAGAATTATCAGGGTGCCTTGCACCGGAAAGGTGGATATAATTCACATTCTGCGTGCATTTGAAAAAGGGGCTGACGGGGTTTACGTTGTCGGCTGTCTGGAAGGTGAATGTCGCTTCAATAACGGCAACCTCCGTGCCAGAAAAAGGGTTGAGCAGGCGCAGCAGATCCTTGATGCCATAGGGATCGGAGGAGAAAGGGCGCAGATGTATAATCTCTCATCCGGAGAAGGCCCTCGATTTGCAGAGTATGCAAAGGAAATGACTGATATGATAAAAAAGCTGGGTCCGAATCCGCTTAAAAAAGCCAAAAAGAAAATGGCGGCATAATGCTTAGTTGAGTAGTTAACTGGTTGAGTGGTTGAGTGGTTGAGTAGAAGAAAGGCTTCAATAATTTGTAACAAATTGACCATTTGACGATGCGACTACTTAACCATTTTGCCAACCCAAAAACAGGAAAGAGAGGTAAACCGCATGATTGTTGCCGAGAAAAAGCCAATTGAGGAGATCATTGCCCAGGTAAAGGATTTTAAGAAAATCCTTATTGCCGGATGCAATGAGTGCGTGACCGTCTGTGAGGCCGGTGGCAAAAAGGAGGTCGGCATCTTAGCATCTGCCCTTCGCATGTATTTTTTAAATGAAGGGAAAAAGGTGGAAATAGATGAGGTCACCTTGGAAAGACAGTGCGACCATGAATATCTTGAGGAAATTCGGGATAGGATCGATAAGTATGATGCTGTCATTTCACTGGCATGCGGGGTCGGCGTTCAATTCATGGCCGAAAAGTACTTCAGCACCCCGCTCTTACCTGGTGTGAACACATGCTTCATGGGCGTAGCCGAAGAAAGAGGTGTATGGAGCGAGCGATGCCAGGCTTGCGGACAATGTGTCCTTGGTGAAACCGCCGGAATTTGCCCGATTTCCCGATGTGCCAAGAGGCTTCTAAACGGTCCTTGTGGTGGATCAACGAAAGGAAAGTGCGAGATAAATAAGGACCTTGACTGTGCCTGGCAGTTGATTATTGATCGGCTTAAGGAATTAGGTAGACTTGATGACTACGAAAAGATTATGCCTATCAAGGACTGGTCAACGGAAC
>CAZENC010000456.1:0-2619 GCA_964513115.1 uncultured Desulfobacteraceae bacterium
ATGGAAAAAAGAGCCGTCCCGCGCACCGTTTGTCTTCAGATAACCTATTCCCAGTCTGGCATAAAACGCCTCGTCTAATGATTGCTTGAACCGTTCGATCAAAAAGTCCGCATCGGGGTTCTGAGCATACATTGCACCTACCAGTGCTCCTATTGAGGTCCCTGATATTCTGTCAATGGAAATCCCTTCCTGTTCAAGCACCTTTAATACGCCAAAATGGGCTATACCCCTGGCCCCACCGCCTCCTAATGCTATGCCGATTTTCACTGACATGGATTTTTTACCTTGTTTGTTATGGTTGACTGTTTGCCTCCAACATAACCCAATCCGGGTGTTCCACCACTATATACTTATGGGATTAGAACTCACAGTATACACTAAGAATTTTTTTATTTCACGCCCGCTCCCCTTCGATAGGACTCAGGGTCGCTAGAGCCCGCAGAGGCCGCAGAGTTTTTTTTGAAATAAAATTCTTTTCTCTGCTTGCCCCGCCATAGCCTTGGCGCCCGTCCTCCGTAGCAGGCTACTGCGGAGGGTGGACAGGCTACTGCGGAGGATGGAACGGCGGGTGCCTCTGTGCTCGACGAAGCTTGCCCGCCGTCTGGCAGGCGGGGCATGGGGCTCTTCGAAGGGACGCATCTTCCGGATCGAATCTCCTCATACCTGAGCCGCGGCCCGAGTCGAGGTCTGCACTGCCACAGCCTCATTGCATCCACATCCCCCCGGTCCAGCAGACCGTAGACAGGGCCGCTTGCAGCGTAGGAGTAGATGCGTCCTGGAGAAGAGTGCCATGCCGAGCCGTCTGGCCGACACAGAAAACCAACATAGCCCACCCCAAGGGGGTCTTTATTCCCCGGCAAAAACAAATCAATGAACTTCCTTTTTATCCTTCTCAAAATCGAATTCGGAATCCCTTTCGGGCGTGTGGCATTTCAAACACGCTTCTTGAGTTACCTTTGGCCATTTCGCTGTGCCGGCTTCCGACTCTTCACGTTTTCCGGAATGCACGTCAATATGCCCTTCCATCCGACCATGGCAGGAAACACACTGGACACCTGCATGCTGAGGTGTTGTCTCCAAGGATATGAATCCACCCTTCATATAACCGGTGGTGTGGCAGACAACACACTCCGGGTTATACTGCTCACCACTTTCGACCAAGGTATCCAGGGCATGGGCGTGCGGTGTGGTAATCCATTCATCATATACATTCCCATGGCAGGTCTGACATTCAGTTGCAGTATGAACAGGCGAAAACCTTTCCCCAAGGTCTTCTTTGATGTGCCCGGCCCTCTTTTTTACAAATTGCTCAACACGTTCCTGATACCTCGCATATGTTGCCGTCAAAACCGGGTCCATTGAAATGCTCTTATCAAGAGCAACAAATTGGCCACGGAAAGTCCACTTCCCATGATCCCGCGATGCGTCAACCCTGCCCAGATACTTTCCCTCGGTTCCCGCGGAAACCAGAAGTGAATTGTTGAGTTGCAAGGTTTGAGGTGATTCAATCGATCTATGGGAGATGATCACAATATCCATCCCTTTGTGCTTTTTAACCAAATTGCGGGCTTGCGACATCTCACCGGAAAGCATGACAACGGTTAGATCAGCGTTTTTCTCTGTATAAGACAATGCCTCTTCCGCCACCCTTCCCGTGTCTTCAATCGCCCATTCCTTTCCAACTACTGGCGGAATACGATCCCCCATAAAAAGGCTGAATAATCCGACCTTAACACCGCCTCGATCAATTATAATCGGCCGTTCCCTGACCCTCTTCCCTTTATATGTTAAATTAATTGTCGCAACAGGAATTCCGGATGTATGCAGCATTGCCCATGCGTCATATTTATCATTTTGCATCAGCATTTCGCGTTCGCCAATGCTCACTGCATCATATTTCATATGAAGAAACGACTCCACAAGTGTCTCAAACTTAATTTCCCCCAGCTCATTGTATTCGGGCGCAAAATCCCCGCCGTCTACAACGACCAGAGGTAGTCCCTGACTTCTCGCATTTTTTATTTCAGTAGCTCGCCGAGCTATTCCCCCCATAGGGTTGCTTATTCAGCCACAGGGTTCAAGACTGCCTCTCAAATTATGGCTGAACAGAATGACGAACTTTTTGTCACCTTGCTGACAATATGGGGTATCTGAATAAAATATGCCTGCGCCCAGTAACATAGCGGCACCTAGGCATAAGACCAAATAGATTTTCATCCCCAGCCTCCCCTGTTTAAACTCACTTTTTCAAGACACAAAACTTGGCTAAATTATTTAAGTTATTTCTGGGACGCAACACTAGTTATGCCTTCCAGATTAGAAAGAGAATTAAGGGCAGCATCATAGAAAAATTCATTCAAATCATCAAGGGCCTTGTCATTTTATGCCAGGGCCTTTTTATAATACCAGTTTTGCACTGGTCTTTTACTGGGTATAAATCTGGCCTTGATTTTTTAAGAATTCGTGGCACTATTCTCAGACAGAGAGATGAGGCTTTTTTGTGAACGAAAAACATTTTTGTAGGAGGTAGTGGGATGGATAATGAGGAACAGTTGGATCAGGAAAAGTCGCCTTGGTATCATAGTCCTTTATGGGTTAGATTTGTTCCCTCAGTATCCG
>CAZENC010000457.1:0-2612 GCA_964513115.1 uncultured Desulfobacteraceae bacterium
TCTATACCTCCCTGGAGAGAGGCGTTGTCGATGGTTTTATGTGGCCGAATGTCGGTATGAGCAGCTTCGGTCTTCAGGAAGTTGTCAAATATGTCCTTATGCCGGGGGTTTTCCAAATGGAACCGGCAACCATGATCAGCATGAAAAAGTGGAAAGAGATACCTCCGGATGCACAGAAATTAATCATGGAAATCATGCAGGACATGGAGTACATCGCCACCATGCGTAACGAGTTGCTCGTTAAAAAGGAGGACAGGATAAGGAAACAGGCAGGCATGAAAACTCTTCAGCTCTCTCCGACAGAGGCAAAAAAATTCCGTAAGGTCTGTTATGAAAAGACCTGGGAATACGTGACGGGCATGGCACCGGAATATGCCCCCAAGCTTCGCAAGGCCTCTTCGAGGGAAGCCCTACCAAAGGGGACTTTTCCCTGGCAGTAGGCACTGAAACATAAGGGCCGGAGGCCCGTTACGGCATCTCCGGCCTACTTATGAGTTATTAAAATACATAGCGATACCTCTAAATTTGCGGAAGAAGTATGCTGTTATATCTTGGCATACAGGCCGTGAACACATTCGCAAGGGGAGCGGCAATATATGAAACGCAGAGGAATCTTTGATCTCATACTCGATTCACTGGCTTTTCTTGCTGGAGTCCTATTGGTTTGTGCCGTCATTATTGTCTGCTTTGAAATCTGCATGAGATATTTTGTCAGGAAGCCCCAGGTCTGGACCGTGGAGGTGTGTGAATATATTCTATTCAGCCTTGCCTTTTTAGGGGCGCCATGGCTTTTGAAAAAAAATGGACATGTGAGTATAGACATCGTCGTTGCCCAGCTTAAAGGCAGAAGCCGCAACTACCTGGAACTTTTTTCAAAAGCCGGTGGGATCGTCGTTTCGGCCATCATATGCTGGTTCAGCGCAGTGACGGCCTGGGATTGTTATGTTTCCGGCGTGGTGGTGACCAAGACCCTTACCATCCCAAAGTTTTATTTCCTGAGCTTAATCTCTTTAGGTTATTTCGTACTTCTATTGGAATTTGCGCGGCAATTTCTCCAAAACTTAAAGAGATTAAGGGAGATAAATTAGAGGTAAATTAGAGGTAAATTAATGGAGTGGTGGGTTCTTCTCATCATTATCGTTGGGGTCTTTTTGGCCCTTTTGGCGGCCGGTTTCCCTGTATTTCTCGCCTTCACCATCGTAGATGTCATAGGCATATACCTCTTATGGGGTGGTGCGACCGGTTTGGGGCAATTAAGCCATTCCATCTTTTCATCCATCAGCAGTTTTGTGCTATTACCCGTCCCACTGTTTATTCTCATGGGAGAGATCCTCTTCCACTCGGGTGCCTTTATCAGGGCCATAGACACCCTGGACAAATGGATGGGGCGTCTACCCGGCAGGCTTTGTGTTCTCAGCGTGGGCGGTGCTACCATTTTCTCAACCTTGAGCGGTTCCAGCATGGGTACGGCCGCAATGCTGGGCTCCCTGCTTCTCCCTGATATGCAGGAGCGGGGATATCACAAAAGCATTTCCATAGGGTCATGCATGAGCGGCTCTCTGGCCATGATCATCCCCCCAAGTGCTCTGGCCGTGGTCCTGGGGTCGCTGGCGGAGATTTCCATAGGCAAACTTTTGATATCCGGGGTCATTCCGGGATTTTTTATCGCGGGGCTCTATATCGCATACATCGTCATCAGGTGCACCCTGCAGCCGAGCATAGCACCGACCTATACCCCAAAAAGGGTGCCCTGGTCGGAAAAAATTGTTTCTTTTGTCAAAAATGTTCTCCCCTTTGCCATTATCATCTTCGTTGTGACCGGCCTGATCTTTGCCGGTTTGGCCACGCCTACCGAGTCCGCGGGCATGGGTGTGGTGACCACGGCTTTCGTGATCTTTTTGTATAAAAGGATGACCTGGGAAGTCCTGAAGAAATCCATTGATTCAACCCTTCGTATCACCGTGATGATGTTCATGATCCTGACCGGGTCTACGGCTTTCAGCCAGATTCTGGCCTTTACGGGAGCGAGCCGGGGCCTCGTCGAGCTTGTCGTCAGCTTCCAGATGCCCGATCTCGTGATCGTCATCGTGATGCAGGCCCTGATGATCATCCTGGGAACCTTCATGGAACAGGTCTCCATCATGATGATCACCTTTCCTATATTTATGCCTATCGTTAACACCCTTGGATTCGACCCCGTCTGGTTCGGACTGCTGGTTCTCATCAACATGCAGATCGGAATGACGACACCGCCCTTCGGGCTGTGTCTCTTTGTGATGAAAGGGGTTGCCCCCAAAGGTATCACCATGATGGATATTTACAAATCCGTGATTCCTTTTATCATGATTGATATGTCGGCAATGCTGTTGATCATGTTTTTCCCTTCCATAGCAATGTTTTTGCCGAGCTTTATGAGATATTAGAGGGAGTCTGTGATAGATGACTGAATTTTTGTTGAAAGAATTGTCCCGATATGAAATAGGGACGTATGGCGATATCATTTACCGGAATGCCTTGCTGTATCAGGATGATTTGGCGTTCAAATTCGGATCGGAGAGCGTTACCTTCTCAGAATTCAACTGCAGGGTGAACAGATTAATCCATGCGCTCCA
>CAZENC010000458.1:0-2602 GCA_964513115.1 uncultured Desulfobacteraceae bacterium
GTAGCCTATTTGCACTTTAGGGGTTCCATCGTCACCTGTATACCACATCTTATAGGTGCCGCCGTCTTTGATGACGCACGGGCGTTCTATCTCATAGTCGTCCCAGGCGCTGGACGTTCCCCTTTCAAGGACAGGGTTGTTAACATTGTCTTTTGTCCAGTCCACCACGGCCGAGGCAGAAAAGGGCAGGGAGAGAATACTGAATACAAGAGTCATGAGCAAGATTGTGATTTTTCTGGTTTTCATGGTGGTTTTCCTTTCACTATGTGGATTTAGAGATAAAAAAGCCAGGCTACACATGATGTGACCATAAGGAAGCCTCCCGAATAGAGGTCAATAGATTTAAGGAAAGTATTTCAGAAAATTAAACAAAAAAGGCGTCTTAAGTCAATAGAAATTGGTCTTAAGATTTATCGCAGAATTAATGGTTTTATATGCCTGTTTTTTCTATAAAAAAAGGGCAGGCATGGCCCATCAACTATTGCGAATAAATGAGGATAGCCTCTCAAGGGCGATTGATATATCAATATCAAAATTTGAGGTGTAAACCTGATATACGCTCCCTGAAAATACTCCCTCACTGCTCACCATTTCAATCGAGGAGGAGCAATAATTGCGAGCCGACATTGCTACCCGCGATACCCGCCTTGATGAACATGCCGACATCCATATCACCAACACTGGTTTTGTCTACGAAACCCACAATTGTTTTTCCCTGATCCATCTTTCCGTGACTGATGGTAACTATATTGGGCACTGAAGTGTTAATGGTTCCGCTTAATATACCGTTACTGTTTAAAGAGAGGCTTCCGCCTGTAAAACTTTCTGAACCATACGGGGTAGTAAAGCTGCCGCCGGTAACACCCCCTGAACTGTTGACTTCAAGCGTCGCATAAATCCAATAGGCATCTCCTGCTGAATCGATGTCCAGATAATAACCATGCCATGTGCCTTTAAGATTGTTGGTTTGAAAGGATCCGTCGGCCTTGATGAGATTTCCCTCTCCAATTGTGTTATCATCGGTCGTGTATGCAAAACCTGCAATAGTCTTCGCCTGGTCCATTTTTCCGTCTTCGATTGTTACTGTAGCGGTAGAAGTGATCAGGGTCCCGCTCAATTTACCGCTGCTGTCCAAGGACAGGCTTCCGCCGGTAAATGTCCCGCCTGAACCATCCGGATCAGTATAAGTGCTGGATGTTTGAACATTACCGGAGCTGTCAAGATCAAGTTTTAGACGTATCCAGTAAGCATCTCCGGAATCTGTATCCACCTCCGCCAGATAACCATGCCAGGTGCCCGCAAGGTTGCTGTCTTGAAAGGATGCTCCTGCGGCCTTGATGAGGGTCCCCTCGCCAAGTGTATCATCATTGGTCGTGTATGCAAAACCTGCAATAGTCTTTCCCCGGTCCATTTTTCCGTCTTTGATTGTTACGGTAACGGTATAAGTGGTGAAAGTGGTGAGGGTTCCGCTCAATTTACCACTGCTGTCTAAAGCCAGTTTTCCCCCTGTAAAATTTTTGGTCGAGTCCAATGGATCCGTATAAGTGCTGCTTGTTTCAACATTACCTAAGTTGTCAATATCAAGTTTTAGACGGATCCAATAACCGTCTCCGGAATCTGTATCCACCTCGGCCTGATAGCCGTACCAGGTTCCCTCAAGATCGGATGTTTGGAATGCTATGGCGGAGCCGGAAATCGCCGGCAATATGGCAATACAGAAAATGATCGCGAATAAAACCTTTTTTGTCATAATTCTTACCCCTTTCTATGGCTATTTTTTGAGTTAAATAATTTGCTCAGCCCGCGTCCTCCTTCTTTTTCCGTGAGGAGGAGGAAAGAGAGGGAGTACGATTCACGTATAATACCCAAACTCGTATAAAAAAGTCATTCACTATTTCTTGCTTGTTTAGTTTTTGTTTTTAAATTCTTCGATGAAGGCAGGTATGAAGTTAGTCAGGTCGTCCACAATACAGACATCGGCAACGTTAAAAATGGCTGCATCCGGGTCGGTGTTAATGGCCACAATAAATCCCGCGCCTCGCATGCCTGATAAATGCTGAACAGACCCTGATATGCCGCAAGCAATATAACCTGGGCGTCACGGTAGCGCCCGTAATTCCAACCTGCTGTTTGTATTCCAGCCAGTCCAGATCACATACCGGGCGGGAGCCCCTCACGGCTGATTTGTCAGTATGTATCCATATTTTGGAGTCGTCGATTCTGATGGTCGTCTCAGATTCAATAACCTGTTTTACGCAGATGATTATCTTCACGGTAAAAGCCCGTGGATTTGACGGAATTGTAGGTAAGGAACCGGGGACAATGTGTACTCATAAGGTTATTAGGCCGAAGGCTGAAGACTTTTCGTAAAGGGCTGAACGTGGGAAATATAGGGCTCCTATTTGTGTCTTTCGGTTCTCTTTCCCCTTCACGTCCTCCGCAGTAGCCTGCTACGAAGGACGGGCTACGGAGGGTGGACAGTCTTCAGCCTAAACACCTTCAGTCTGACTACGTGAGTAGTCACGACAATGTAGGACAATACGGGCCGCTTTTCAAGAACAAGCGAACGCTTGTTCGTTTTTTCTTGACACCCCCGCTGCAC
>CAZENC010000459.1:0-2601 GCA_964513115.1 uncultured Desulfobacteraceae bacterium
GCGCCGGGCTTCGAACCCGTAGGTCGCAGGTTCGAGTCCTGCCGGGCGCGCCATTAATAATAATTAATCAGGGCGTGTAGCTCAGCTGGCAGAGCAGTTGACTCTTAATCAATTGGTCGAGGGTTCGATTCCTTCCACGCCCACCAATTAAATCAAGGGGTTAGCTTCAATTGAGCTGCCCCTTTTTTTTGTTATTGGCCGTTTCCGATCTGGCTTACGGGGGCGGTCAGTCCATTCAATAGATTGACCGCTTTCTTTTTGTGCTCTTGGCTCAAATGGGCATATCTCAAGGTCATGGTCATTGTTTTATGGCCTAATATCTCCTGAATTTCCTTGATGCTTGCATCCCGCTATAGTCACGCAGATGGATTGAGAAAAATCCAGCGGGATCCTCTAACCTGAAGCCGACAACGGAGTAATTTCCTTATCGATTTTGGACTCAATTACATCTTCGGCGACATCTAACTCATAGTCCATTTGAAGGCCAAGCCAAAACTGCGCAGACATGCCAAAATATCGCGCAAGCCTTAAGGCTGTATCCGCAGTAACACGCCTCTTACCCAAGACAATCTCGTTGATTCTCCGTGCCGGGACATGAAGGGCCAAAGCAAGCTTATTCTGGCTCAGACCCATCGGTTCGAGGAACTCCTTTTGCAAAATTTCCCCTGGATGAACGGGATGTAGTTTTTTTTGTTTCATGATTTACCCCTTATGATAATCGACTATTTCCACATCGAAAGCATCATTATTTCGCCAAATAAAGCAAATCCTCCATTGTTCGTTGATCCGTATCGAATGCTGTCCGGTTCTATCACCTTTGAGTTTTTCAAGTCGGTTTGCCGGTGGGACTCTCAAATCATTGATGTTAGCTGAACGATTTAGCATTCGTAATTTTCTTAAGGCTATTCTTTGCAAGTTATCCGGTAACTTCCTGGACCGCTCCCTCTTAAAAATTCTTTCGGCTTCCTTGTCTTTAAATGCCCTTATCATACAAAAACATATAATCCCTTTAACGTTAAACGTCAAGGGGAAATTTTATTCACAAATATGTTCCTCGAAAGTTTAAATTGACCCGCATAAAACTTTGAGCGCTTCTCCGCAACCATATTTACTAAATTGATCCTGGGCCTTTTGAGCGGCGCTGCGCCGAATGTAAGTAAATAACCATGGTATCTATGGATCATGCTGGTAGAAAAGAACGTAAAAGGAGGGGAGGCGAGCATCATATTATCTTGCCAAAATGACAACTTTTATGATAAATTTCCCTTAGTTTATTGTGTTAACTTGTAAATCGAGGCCAGCATGGTTTAGAAAACAAAACCCCATTTCTCACACAGAGATCTGGGGTTTTTTATCACGAAAACCATAATCCCGCATCCCATGCGGATTAACCTAAACATTGTTGGATTCTTTAGAAGGCCAAGCGCAGAGTGAAGGAATGGATATAGCAGCGATTATAATTTCTCTCGGGAGTTTGATCATTGCTGTCCTCAGCGCGATCTGTGCTGTCCTCAGCGTTCGGGAGGCTCGGCGTGCGTGGAAGACAGCTCACACTGCGATAGCGCAACAGGCGCTCATGAACTTCCTTCATGAATATCGCTCTGCGGAGATGATGGATGCCGTAAAGAGTCTCTGGGACCTGCATCGGGAAAATCCAGGCGATTCAATGGTGCGCAAGTACAAGGAGATTTTTGAAGAGGACGATGCAAAATTGAGAAGATCCGAGCCTTTAGAGCGTGCCGCTCTGGTTGCCAGCACCCTGCACTACAAGCGACGCCTCGTCACTCACTTTTACGTCTATCTCGCCCTCCTGGTAGACCAGAAGATTCTTCCTGCCACTCTCATCTATGCATCATGGTCGAAGAGGGCCCTTGGGATCATCCCAAAGGTGCTCGTTCCATTAGAGATTGGGTTCGCCGAAGTTCTAGATACTGGGGATTTATCGGTTGTGCCAATTCTACAACGGCTGTACAACCAAGCACCCGAGACAAAGAATGTAAACGAGGACGTTACTTCCTCCAGGGGAGCGCTTTAATGATATAGCAACTAAAATAAAAAAAACTCAATTCATGGGTGCCGTTTGTGTGGTTCAACTCTTAGGTTTACTCGCCTCTTTTTTTTTGGCTTTATGGTAGGCACTATAGCCCGTCCACGCATAAAAAAAGCGGTTTTCGCCGCACAAAAATTTCTTAAACCATCTGCAAAAAACTGCCCAAAACCGAGCAAATTTCTTAAATTAAAAAATTGCATAAAAACCGCCTTTTTTCTGAAGTTTTTCTTATGTTTTCCGCACGTTATTTGACCTCACTTATAATAATATCAATTTCTTAAACCATCTACTCCCCTATATGTACCAAGGCAGTAAACTTACCCATACAACAAACCTTTTTTGACTTTTATTTCGTGATGCCTTACACTTATAAACCAGCCAGTTAGAACGATTCCGTCTTGGTATTAGTGGTGAAGATTTTTCCCTGTTCAAGGGTTTCGCGCAGCCTACTTTAGCTATATCACAAACCAGTTTGGTATCCCGCGTTAGCGGGACTACAGTGCTTAATTAAAACAGAATGGATGTCATATCAACCGGCCTCAACTGATCAT
>CAZENC010000460.1:0-215 GCA_964513115.1 uncultured Desulfobacteraceae bacterium
CGTAAACCTCCAAATTCCCGCCCCTCCCTTCTCTCCGCCGGACTGCCCTGTTCTGGCGGCAATGAGTTATAGCGCATACCGGCATATGAACACCAAGGCGGGGTCACAGGTCCCGTCTCATCTTCTCTGCGAGGTCGAGGTCCCGTTCGATGAACACTATTTCGATCCTCCGGTTCTTCGCTCTTCCAGCCTTGCTCCTGTTGGAGGTTATCGGC
>CAZENC010000460.1:225-2601 GCA_964513115.1 uncultured Desulfobacteraceae bacterium
CCGGAGCGGATCGATGCCCGTCTCCTCTTCGAGAAAGCGAACAACGTTCACCGCTCGTATGGCGCCGAGCTCCCAGTTGCTCGGGTATACTTCCCTCAAGGCTTTTCCGATCCGCACGTTGTCCGTGTGCCCTTCGACCCGAATGTTCTTTTCAGGGATCTCATTCAGTATCCCGGCTATCCTCGACAGCACCTCCCTGCCTTCAGGCTTCAGCTCGGCTCTCCCCGAGTCGAAAAAAACCTCCTCCGCCATCGTGAGCTGCAGCTTTCCCTTTATCTGTTCGACCTCTATTTTTCCCTGCGATATCTCGTCCTTCAGGTTCTCTATAAGCGCCCCGTACGTCTTTTGGATTCTCGCGAGCTCCTCGATGGAAGCGCTCTTTTCCTTCTCGAGCTCCCCGCGAAGCTCCTCGACCTCCCGGTCCATTGCATCGAGCTCCCTCATCGCCGCGTCGTATCCGGCCTGCAGGCTTTCGTGCACGGCCTCGAGCTGTTTGTATCGTTTGGAAGACACACAGCCTGTCACAACAAAAGTCGCGGCCAAAAGCAGAGACAGGACTACAAAAAGCCGTTTCATATACCCCTCCTTTTTTGCGTTTACTTGTCATCTTCATTCAAAACAGAGCTCGACCGGAAACAGGAAGCCCGTTTCTTCTGAAAGCACGTACCACCACGGCGAGAAACAAGGAAACAACGGTTTCGGTCCGCCGTATTCCTGCTCGGCCGGTTGTTATATAGTATTATGATGATAAGCAACCCGTCTTGTCAAGACCGTACAAAAAACATATTTACCCGAAGGATTGACAACCCTTGACTGCAGTATCCGATTATGTCATTGTATTGAGTAAATACGATTCGGGAGTACAACGATGAATATGAAGATTCTTCTTGTCCCGCTCATATTCCTCACCGTTCTTACGTTTTCTACCCGGTCCATTGTTGCCGACGATAAACATCTAAAGGCACCGGAAGGATATGTCATTATCGACGAAGATGACTGGGCATACTTCATGGAGGACCCGGCGGCATATCTCAGGGAGGGCCGGGAGCATTTCCTGGCAAACGAGATGACGCGTGCGGCGTTCGAGCTCAGAAGGGGGGCCGTCTACCTGCGCGCGGAGGCTTCCCGCGCATCGGATGTCGCTTCGATCAATCTCAGACGGACAGCCGGTGAAATCGAATCTCTCGCCGATGAGATCGAGAGAGGCGGCATACAATCCGTATCCAGGATCGACGGCGCCCTTTCACGGGCCTACTACGCCCTCTCGGCGCATTACTACGATCTCGCTTCGAAGTCCCGCATACGAAAAGAGATGGAAAAAACGTCCACCCGTCTCTCCGCATCCGCGTATTATCTAGACCGTGCAATCGAAAGATCGGGCAAAAAAGCCGATTCCGCCGCAAGGGCCCTCATCAACAGGGTCACTAAAACGGCCGCGGCGATCAGAAGGGGAACGGGGTATTCCATCGAAGAGCTAGGCAGAACCATGAGCGATCTCGGTAAAGAGATAGAGCGGACCGGGGATGCAATCTCCGGGAAATGATTCGGTATAATCTCAAGGAGGCGGGATATGAAAAAAGCAATCCTATCGCCGACAATAATCACGCTTACACTGCTTATTGCGTCACCATATCTCACGATCGCGGGGTATACGGAGGAAAGGAAGGTCGACGCATCGGCCGAAGTGCTCGACGCCATCATGACAATACCTGAGCAGCGGATACCTCCCGTACTCCTGAAAAACGCATACGGTATCGCCGTCATACCCGAGGTTATCAAGGCCGGGTTCGTCGTCGGGGGACGGTACGGCCAGGGAATCATAGCAGTTCGCACGGAAAGCGGATCCTGGAGCGACCCTCTCTTCATCACCCTCGCCGGCGCGAGTATCGGGTTCCAGGCGGGCCTGCAGTCCTCTGACGTGATACTCGTATTCAAGAGCAAACGGAGTGTCGACGGGATCATTGAGGGGAAGGTGACGCTCGGCGCGGACGCGGCGGTCGCCGCGGGCCCCGTGGGGCGGCAGGCAGCAGCCGCGACCGATATCGAATTCAAGGCGGAGATATACTCGTATTCGAGAAGCAGGGGAATATTCGCCGGCGTGTCTCTCGACGGGGCGGTGCTACAAGTCGAACGAGAGGCGACGTCCTCCTTTTACGGCGTGAAAAATATCGACCCGGGCGAGGTATTCAAAGGCGGCAGATATACCGCTCCCCCCGCTGCGGTACGGTTCAGGAAGGTGCTGCTGAAATACACAGAGTGAGGCCCGGGGAGGGAGAAAAAGCGCTTTCGGCTTATACCCGTCGTCGATATTAAACGCGTAGCCCGGTCGGTCCGACAGCCGTCTCTCTAACGCTTTCCACCGAATAAACCGCTGAA
>CAZENC010000461.1:0-2582 GCA_964513115.1 uncultured Desulfobacteraceae bacterium
TATTGAATTGAAACTGGCGGGAAATCTCAAGACAATCAATGCAGATCCTGTGCAGATAGAACAGATCATGATGAACCTGGGGGTCAATGCCAGGGATGCCATGCCGAATGGGGGTAACCTTAACTTTGAGACGGAAAACGTTATCTTGGACGAAGAATTCTGTAAGAATCATTTAGGATCCCGACCAGGGGAATATGTCTTGCTGGGGGTATCGGATACTGGTCATGGGATAGACGAAGAAATGCAGGCGCACATATTTGAACCCTTTTTTACCACAAAGGAAACAGGCAAGGGAACCGGTCTTGGTCTGGCCATGGTTTACGGAATTGTGAAAAGTCATGGTGGCTATATAACTTGTGACAGTGAACCTGGGCGGGGTACCACATTCAAGATTTATTTTCCGGTCATGACAAGTGAGGTGGAAACACAGGATTCGAAAGAGGCAGAATTGTCTATCGAAGGTGGAAATGAGACCATCTTATTGGTGGATGATGAAGAGAATATACGGAAACCGGGTGAAGAGATGCTTGCCGATTTTGGCTATGGAGTGATTACTGCTTCGGACGGGGAGAGCGCTCTGGAGATCTATAGAAAGAAAAACGGGAAAGTAAATTTGGTCATTCTGGATTTGATCATGCCCGGGATGGGCGGCAGTCTGTGTTTGCAAGAACTGATAAAGATAAACCCTCTGGTAAAGGTGATTATCGCCAGCGGCTATTCTATAAGTGGATCGGAAAAAGAGATAATCGAAGCAAAGGCAAAAGGATTTATCCGGAAACCTTATAATGTCAGAGAGATGCTCAATCTTGTGCGCGAAGTCCTCGATGGAGACTGATCCAGGCTATGGCCTGAAATTGTCGAAGCCATTTTTGGAAGGCAAATTTGGATAAAGGGTTTTTAGGTCGGCAGGGAGGGGTTATCTGTTTTCGAAGGATTGAGACGTCTTTGGTTTCATGCCCTTGCACAAAATCAGAGGGGTGTAGGTAAAACGTCTCGGGTCCAAAAAGAATTTTTTAAAATCTTCAAAAAAGGCGGTTTGCCCACCAGGATACTTGTCAAACAGGTCTTTGGCTTTTGCGGAAGCGACTTCCACCTTCTTGATCCAATTATATACATCCTCATCCCTCATTTTTGCGTAGAACAGATGATGTGCCACAAGATCCAGTTGGATATCCTGATAACCAAGATCATAAAGGTAGGAATACAATTTTCGACCTGCATACGGGTCAAAATTGTATTCTTTTTCCAGCCTGTCCATGAGTTCAAAGAGGATTAGTTCTATTGGCGGGGGTAATTCATAATGATTGAGGCAGTTGTGGTCAAGGTCCATCAGACAGAGATGGCCTCCCGGTTTCAGGCATGCAGTGAGGTTTCTGATAATTTCAGGGCTTTCAGTGCGGTTATATTCAAGGAAAAACCGGACCCAGACAAGATCAAACAGGCCAATGTCTTCCATGGGTTCCCTCGGGTCGTGCACCTGAAAATCAACGCCTGCTTTTTGGCTATAGTGCTCTTTGGCATGGCGGATTCTCTCCTCTGAATAATCCACCCCCAATATAGTGCCGCGTGGCTGAATCATTTCGTGCAGGATTGATGTGATTTTGCCCGGTCCGCAACCTGCGTCAAGTACCCTGTATCCGGGTTTCAGACCGCACCAAAGGGCCTGTTTACGTATTACTTCGGGATCGGTCTTGATCTCGAGGCGAATGGCCTCTTCCAGGTTTTCCATCAGGTAAGAATGGGAAAGTGTCATAATATCCACAAAATATAAGACGCTGGTGAAATATTGACACTTGGTCCTTCCAGCGCCCTGGTTGTTTTTGGTGATTCCTTTTTAAATATCAATAATACTTACATCATTTTAGATATGTTTGGCAAGGATATATACTTGCCGGTTTTTAAAAGACATCAGCTTTTTTTCCTGAGTTACAGGTATATCAAGCTCAGATACTTAGTTGATTTGTTAATCGGTATGCGTTCAACCCGGCCTCAGATCATCGGATGGAGGCCGAAGCGGATCGAGTTTATATCTTGCTGTCGTTTTGTGGAGATACTCATTGATCAGGCAGGGCTTTCAAGTGTCTCAAAGTGCCCCAAATCCATATTCAGGAATTTCCATGTCTAATATGCTAGAATAGATTAGTTATTTCAATATTTTACGATAAAATTCCGGGTCGGTATCACCTTCCGTAGAAATTACCAAAACCTTGGAATCTGATCTTAATCCAATTTCTTTTGACAATTCCCCGAACGTCGAGTTGCGAAGCAGTTCATAAACAAGACCGGTCGTTACGCCTCCGGATTCCCCGGATATTATGCAATCATCTCCGTCTAAGGGGGTCCCAAGCATACGCATAGCTTTTATCGCAACATGATCCGAACAAGCTATGAATGCATCAGCATTTTCACTTAATATCTCCCATGCCTTCTTACTCGGCTCTCCACATGCCAGCCCGGCCATGACGGTATCCAGATCCCCCTTAACAGCATGCGGCTTTCCATCATCCATAATCATAGATTTATAAAAACAGGCGGCATTCGTGGGCTCAACGACTACAAAATAGGGCCTTGGTTTATTATTA
>CAZENC010000462.1:0-2578 GCA_964513115.1 uncultured Desulfobacteraceae bacterium
ACCGGCTCATCTCTTTCAGTTTGGTGTGATGGCTCATGCCTTTGCTAGTTCATGCCTGGGAATGGAAAGTCCCAAGATAGGGCTCTTGAGTATTGGGGAAGAGGGCAGTAAAGGCAATGAACAAGTCCGGCTGGCCAGGGAATTGTTTGAGGAGAGTCAATTCGATTTTGTCGGCAACGTAGAGGGCCGCGATATTTTTTCGGGGGATGTAGAGATTATAGTCTGCGACGGGTTTGTTGGAAATGTCGCACTGAAGTTGAGTGAGGGGATGGCTCAGGCCATGACGAAGCTTTTGAGAAGAGAGTCAATGAGTTCTATTTTGGGTCGAACTGCCTTTATGCTTGGTCGCCTGGCTTTCAAGAATTTTGAGAGGAAGCTGGATTATGAAGAGTATGGCGGAGCCCCGCTTTTGGGGATTAACGGTGTGGGCATCATATGCCACGGGGGATCTTCAAACAGGGCTATCAAGAATGCGGTTAAGCTTGCAGCCCAGTATGCAGACAGTGGAGTCCTGGATAAGATGAGTGTGCAATTGAACAAGTTTAAAGATTTTATGGTATAATAAGCCAAACCGTTTCGGGCAAGTTTAAATCCAGGGAAGGGAAAGCTGTTATGAATACCTCCAGCTCAAGGGTCATAGTTATTACCGGTGGATCAAAAGGCATAGGGCGTGCGGTGGCCCTTAGGTTCGCGGAAGAGGAAGCCAGGATAGTATTGGCCCATTATGATCCAGATGAAATCGAATCTAATATTACATTGAGGGCATTATCCGAAAGAGGGATAGAGGCTGAAAGCCATAGGGTAGATGTGTCTTCATTTGAGGCCGTGGATGGCCTATTTGGCGATATCCTTTCAAGGTTGGGGAAGATAGATGTTCTGGTTAATAATGCCGGCATAACCAAGGATACTCTATTGATGAGAATGAGTGAGGGAGACTGGGATACAGTTATCAGAGTCAATCTAAAAAGCGTATTCAACTGCACAAAAGCGGTGGTCATGCCTATGATAAAACAGAGAAGCGGGAGTATCATTAGCATTTCTTCAGTGGTGGGACAGATAGGAAATGCCGGACAGGCCAACTACTCCGCCTCTAAGGCTGGAATCATGGGGTTCACAAAGACCATTGCAAGGGAGGTCGCGGCGAGAGGGATAACCGTAAATGCAGTTGCCCCGGGGTTTATTGATACGGGTATGTCCGAGGCAATTTCGGAAAAGGCGAAGGAAAATTTTTTGAGGCAGATACCTCTGGGCAGGATAGGCAGGCCTGAAGAGGTGGCTGAGGTGGTTTATTGGCTTTGTTCAAGTGCCGCGAGCTATATTACTGGGCAGGTTATACATGTCAACGGCGGTTTATACATGTAGGAAGTTTTTGTTCCGCCTGAGGCGGAGGATCTGAATTCAAACAGATGAGCTAATGAAGGCGGAAAGTAAATTTTGAGTTGGTAATGAGGAGGTAATTGTATATGGCATCTGTTGAGGAAAAGGTTAAAAAGATTATATGCGAACAGTTGGATGTGCCTGAAGAAGACGTTGTTCCAGAGGCCTCGTTTGTAGATGATTTAGGTGCTGATTCTCTGGATCAGGTGGAACTCATTATGGCGATGGAAGAGGAATTTGACCTTTCTATTCCCGATGAAGACGCGGAAAAGATAGCGACCGTTCAAGACGCTGTAGATTACATAAAAAATGGAATGAAAAAATGACGCTGCCCGGCGGGTAATCCGGTATATCTGATTTACAATTTTACTGGAATCAGACGGACACGTGATATTGGATTACCCCTGAGAGGCATACCGTTTTTAAGTCTGGATTGATTTTCGGCAGAAAGGTATGCCTGCAATAGGAGCAACAAGATGACCAGAAGGGTTGTGGTTACAGGCCTTGGGATGGTCAGTCCCCTGGGCACCGGAGTTGATGAAAACTGGGAAGCAGCATGTTCCGGTATTTCAGGGATAGGACCTATCACAAGGTTTGATCCCACGGGCTTCACATGTCGCATCGCCGGTGAGGTCAAAAATTTTAGACCCGAAGATTTTTTGGATAAACGTCAGGTCCGGCGCTTGGATATCTTCGTCCATTACGCCCTGGCTGCCGCAAGGATGGCAATGGAGGATTCTGGACTGAAGATTGATGCCGCAACCGATGACCGGGTCGGCTGCGTAACCGGTACAGGTTTAGGCGGCCTGACCATGATTGAGCATTTTCATGATGTTGTTATGAATAGTGGTCCCAGCCGGATCAGTCCGTTTTTCATTCCCGGTATAATAGCCAACATGGTACCCGGTCAGATAGCTATAGAGTACGGAGCCAAAGGGCCCAACATGTCTATCGAGACCGCCTGTGCGGCTGGTTGTCACGCTGTTGGAGAATCCTTCCGGTTTATACGTGAGGGTATTGCAGACGCCATGATAACCGGTGGAGTAGAGGCGGTACTAACGCCTTTGGCCCTAGGTGGATTCTGTTCCATGCGGGCTCTTTCAAGAAGGAACGATGAACCGGAGAAAGCTTCGCGCCCATTTGACCTGGAACGAGATGGATTTATAATGGGCGAAGGCTCTGGGATACTTGTTATTGAGGA
>CAZENC010000463.1:0-2573 GCA_964513115.1 uncultured Desulfobacteraceae bacterium
GACAGCTGTTGGCAGCCAGGAAGGCCGGAATAAACTCAACACCGCCAAAATGCCCGGTCACCAAAAGGACTCCTTTTCCGTTTGAAAGAGCTTGCCTTATGGCAGCTATACCCTGGCTTTTTATGTGCGTGTTCAGAAATGCCTTCAGTATTTCAACAGAGGAAAAGGCATTAAAAACCTTTTCATAGTAATGAGACAATATGCCTCGAAATACATTTTTTGAAACAGCATTTATTTCGGAATTGTTCTTGCGATCATCAAAAACAGTATGGATCGCCGATTCAATTTTACACTTTTCCTTTCTGTTAAGGGAAAAAAACAAGTTTCCCAGAATACATATGTAAAAAAAGGCGATTTTCCAACTCAGTCTTTTATAGAAAAAGACATTAATTCTCCATTGTAGAAACCTGCTGATATTTATCTTCACAGAAAGAAACCAAAAAAGGGATGTGTTTGTCGATGAGCTAAATATACCATGTCAATATTCATGCCAAAGCCTCACGAGTGAGACTGAGTTTTTAAATATGCAGAGATGAAACAGGCGGGGAGTAATCTTCAGTCTGTTAAGAAAATCCCATTTTATCTGCTTCTTATCTGATAAAATACCTAGAAATGAAGGTCTGATTTTTCAAATTTATTGTGAGGGACCGGGAAAGCCTTGTTGAGGATTTTTTCAAATGCACTGAAAAATGTGCATCCTTGCACAATTTTTTGTGCATTTTTCCAGAAATTTTTGTAAATTGCAAATACCATCAAGTTCCCGGGCCAGGGCCCGGATGCAGATATACAGGGAAAATTGCCATTAACTTGCTGTTTTGCGAGCTTTTTTTTAAGTTAATGTATATTGGCATAAAAAATGTATAAAAAAACTAAAAAGGTGGCCTGATGACGGAAACGGAAGAGACAAATACAAATAAGGCGACTATTCTCGTTGTTGACGATGAAAATGGCGTCCGCCAGTCATTTAACCTTGTTTTAAAGGATGATTATAATGTCCTGCTCGCGGAAACCGGGGCTGAAGCAATTGATATTTTTACAAAAACTAATGTTGACTTGATTCTTCTGGATATCCGTCTGCCCGATATTGATGGTGTTGATCTACTGGGGAAACTCAAGGAAATAGATCCCAATACGGAAATCATTATGGTAACCGCTGTCAAGGAAATAGCGACGGCGGTAAAGGCTATTAAATTGGGGGCTTATGAATATGTGAGCAAGCCTTTTTTGGTTGATGAAGTATTAGCCCTGATCAACCGGGCATTAGAAAAACGCAATCTCGTAAGGGAAGTCTCCTATCTCAGGAGCGAGCTGGAAAGGTATTATCCATTTGAAGAGATGGTGGGCAACGATAAGTCTATCAGGGCTATATTCGATTTGATATCAACTATTTCCAAGAGCGATGGGCCGGTACTTATCCAGGGAGAGAGTGGAACCGGAAAGGAACTTGTCGCGAGGGCCATACACAATCTCAACTCCAGGGAGAAGAGACCTTTCGTGGTAATAAACTGTGCGGCCATACCGTCAACCCTGATGGAAAGCAAAATATTCGGACACACCAGAGGGGCCTATACCGGTGCAACCAGTATGACGATCGGCAAACTGGAGCTTGCCAACAGGGGCACCGTTTTTCTGGATGATATTGACACCCTTGATATCAATATGCAGGGCAAACTCCTGAGGGTTATCCAGGAAAAGGAATTCGAAAGACTGGGTAGTACCAAGGTCATCAAGTTCGATAGCCGATTTGTGGCCGCGTCAAATAGGGACCTCAGGGAATTGATATCCCAGGGCATGTTTCGTGAGGACCTCTTTTATAGGCTGAATGTATTCCCCGTAAAAATCCCGCCTTTAAGGGAGAGAAAGGGTGATATCCCTTTGCTTCTTGATCATTTTTTGGCATTACGTTGCAGGAAAACAGGAAAACCGGCCAAAAGGTTCTCCAAGGGAGCAATAAATTTTTTGGTGAAATACGACTGGCCGGGCAATGTCCGGGAGCTTGAGAACCTGGTCGAAAGATTATCTACCATAGTAAAAAAGCCTGTTATTCATATCCAGGATATTACCCAGTTCAGCATGGGACTCAGGGAGCCCAAAGGAATAAAACTCAAAGACGCCGTAAGTGTTTTTGAGAAAAAGTATATTGCCGGCGTGCTTGAAAATGTTGAAGGGAACAGGCAAAAGGCCGCAGAGTTACTCGGCATTCATCGAAATACACTCCTGGCCAAAATAACTGGCCCCGGTCAAAAGCAAAATTGATTCCATTCATTCAGTTACGGGTGTTTTCCTCGATATCCTGGTTTGCAATATTGCGTAAAGATTAATGTTTTTGGTTTTATGCACAAAAAAATGTGCACTATGCACAATTTTTTGTGCATGCTTATGTATTTGCCTCAATATTTCTCCTGTTTCTAATGGCCGATCCATATAAATAAAACTGTTGTCTTCCGTGATGTCTTGCCAAAATGCCTGCAAACTGAACCCCTTCAGCATATATCATCGTAAATGTCCTACCTGATCACCACTATTTTTGTGAAAAAATGAAGTGAATTCAGTTCTGGCACAGAAATTGTAGA
>CAZENC010000464.1:0-2556 GCA_964513115.1 uncultured Desulfobacteraceae bacterium
CGGGTATTCTATTGCTACTTCTTGGTCAGTGAGCAGATATAATGGCTCAAGATCTCGTAGCATGGAAAAAAAGGGACTAAAATATGAAGAAGCTATTGATTGTAGATAACGATCTAGACTTGTTGAATGCTCTGGATAACCTGCTTTCACACGAGGGATATCATGTGGTCACAGCAGAAGACGGTCTTTATGCACTGGATATTCTGAAGACCTATACTCCTGATGTAATTTTTATTGACTTGGTAATGCCCAATATCGATGGAAAAAAACTATGTAAAATCATTCGAGAAATGCCGAAAATAAAAGACTCCTTTATTGCAATTCTTTCCGCTACTGCCGCTGAGGAGGATACAAGCATCACTGAATTAGGAGCGAACGAATATATTGCCAAAGGACCAGACATAGTTCAAAACGTCCTTGAAGTTCTAAAGCGATCTGACATTGCATCTCCACAAGATTTGCCAGCACAAGTGATCGGACTCGAGAATATTTCTTCACGAGGAATCACAAAGGAGTTGCTTTCCGTTAAGAGACATTTTGAAATCATATTGGACAGAATGTCTGAAGGCATTTTGGAAATTACTCCTGAGGGAAGAATCGTCTATACGAATCCAATTGCCCTTTCCTTGATTGAAATACGCGAGGAGAAGTTGTTAGGCTCCAATTTTATTGATCTGTTTGCCGAAGAAGATGACCGCAAACGATTAGCTGGGCTTCTGAATTCAATAGATAATGAACCAAAATCTATAACCTATGATTCTCCCGTGAATTTGAATGGGCGTCAGATTACATTATCTATCCTTCCTATTGATGAAAATAGGAGTACAGCTATCATTATTTTGACTGATGTGACCGAGAGAAAAAATTGGGAAATATCGCTCCGTGAGAGTAAAGACCTGCTTAACACAGTGATAAACTCTACAAAGGAAGCAATGATTTCTATCGGGCAGGATGGTCTGATAACAATATTCAATCAGTCAGCTGAGGCAATGTTTACATATAAGAAAGAGGAAATAATAGGCCAGCCGTTTGACTGCCTTATGCCGGAGGATTACAGGGCGCGCCACAATAAATACGTACAGCCCTATTTTGACGGAGACTTTTCGCCCAAAACATCCGGCAAAATGCTGGAGGTACCCGGTTTGCGAAGTGATGGAAGTGTATTTC
Source organism: uncultured Desulfobacteraceae bacterium (assembly GCA_964513115.1). Classification (GTDB taxonomy): domain Bacteria; phylum Desulfobacterota; class DSM-4660; order Desulfatiglandales; family Desulfatiglandaceae; genus JAFDHL01. The sequence continues at coordinate 1,168 of CAZENC010000464.1, forward strand.
CTATGGAGATCTCTTTTTCCCCGGGGATGTATGGTGACAATCGTTTTGTTATTGCCGTTGCCCGCGATATAACGGAACGCAAGGCTGCCGAGGAAGAAAAGTGGAGGCTGGCGGCTCAGCTTCAGTATGCCCAAAAAATGGAGACCGTGGGAACATTAGCCGGAGGCATTGCCCATGATTTTAACAACCTCTTGATGGCCATGGAAGGTAATGTCTCGTATATTAACTATCATATAGATAAAACAGGGCCTTATTATGAAGAACTTAAAAATATAGAAAAACAGATCTGGAGAGGGGAAAGGCTTATAAGCCAGCTCCTGGGATATGCCAGAAAGGGGAAATATATTATCACGTCTGTTGACTTGAACCAATTAGTTGCGGAGTCCTCAGAAACTTTCAGCAGAACCAGGAAGGAGATTAAAATCCATCAAGAACCTTCGGAGGATTTATTTGTAATAGAGGCCGATCAGGAACAACTGATGCAGGCCATTATGAACCTGTATTTAAACGCAGCTGACGCGATGCCTAAAGGCGGGGAACTTTTTTTGAAAACGGCAAATGTTACCCACGAATATGTGAAGGGTCAGCCTTATGAACCAAAGCCGGGGAACTATGTCTTACTGACTGTTACGGACACAGGCATAGGTATGGAAAAGGAGACGATGAAACGTGTCTTTGATCCCTTTTTTACGACAAAGGAAGTAGGTAGTGGGACAGGTCTTGGTTTGTCTTCCGTGTACGGGATTATAAAGGGCCATGGCGGATATATCTTTGTCGAATCTGAAAAAGGAGTGGGATCAACCTTCAGTATTTGTCTCCCTGCATCAAAAAAACAGGTAGAGGAGGTTACCAAAGAGGCAGAGGCAGAACCGGTAATTAAGGGAGACGAAACGATCCTTTTAGTGGACGACGAAGAAATCAGCTTGGATGCAGGGGCCAAGATGTTACAGTTGTTGGGCTACAATGTGCTTAAGGCCAAAGGTGGGAAGGAAGCAATTAATATATACGAAGAAAATAAGGACAAGATTGCTCTGGTAATCCTTGACTTAATTATGCCGGATATGGGCGGTAAGGCTGTTTACGAAAGCATGAAAGAAATCAATTCAGGCTTGAAGATTCTTCTCACGTCTGGATATCTTATGGATGAGGAATGGTCTCATATCCTGGAAAACAAATATGACGACTTCATACAAAAACCCTTCAGTATGAATGAGATGTCTGTAAAGATAAGGGAGCTTCTGTCCAGGAAGTAGGATCGAGATCGGCATGAACGGTTATTCCCTTATCGCCTTGGAAACTTTATTGAAATCGGGCAAGACGCCAAGGCTCTGAAGACCCAGGTATCGCGCAACCTGACGTTCAGACTTGAGGGCAGGGTCAATGAATTCA
>CAZENC010000465.1:0-2554 GCA_964513115.1 uncultured Desulfobacteraceae bacterium
CGTACCCTGCGGGTATTGCCATGAAGTTCAACGACTTTCTCATCCGGTAGACCGGACTCCTGATGCAGCCCATCGATGTTCTGTGTGATAACCGCTTCCAGCAAACCCATCTCATAGAGCCTTACCAGGGACATATGGGCAAAGTTTGGCTTAGCCTTCACAAGATCATGGTAAAGTTCAGCTTTACGCCGCCAGTATTCAATGCGAGCGTTTTTTGAGGACATGAATTCGTCAAAATAAACCGGACGGAATTTGTCCCATATCCCACCCTTACTCCGGTAATCGGGGATTCCGCTTTCGGTGGATATACCGGCGCCCGTGAAAACGACATTTCTGTCACCCTGTAAAATTCTTTCTGCAATGAGGGAGATTTTTTCGTTCATAGAACTTGGCATGTTCTTGTGTTTGCTGGCCCGGCTTTTAGTAGGCCGTATGTCAGACAGATATGAATGTTTCCAAACGGCTTCTCTGGATCATCCCCTCCCTCAAGATCTGAGGCGGGTGAACGGTTACATCAAGGACCGTTGATGCGATTTCACCTTCGGTTTTCCCTCCATCCAGGATCAAATCCACACCTCGGCCAAAGGAACGCAAGACCTCTTGCGCATTCCGGCAGGCTGGTCTGCCGGAGATATTCGCACTGGTGCCTGTAATTGGTAATCCCAGGCCCTTTGCTAATGCTGTCGCAATAGGATGGCTGGGAAGACGGATACCTATTTTGCCAGTATCGGCGGTCAGCAGAGGAGAAACATTCGGACCCGCCTCAAAGATCAGCGTCAAGGCCCCTGGCCAGAATTCTTCCATAAGCCTATCGGCAACTGAAGGAATCCGCTTTACAAATCGTTTCAGTGAACCTACGGAAGGAATAAGTATTAAAATGGGAATGTCCGGCCGTCTCTTTTTCACAGAAAAAAGCCGCTTAATGGCTGTTTCGTTTGTTGAATCAACTGCAAGACCGTAAAACGACTCCGTAGGGAATGCCACCAGGCCGCCGGACAAAAGACATTGTACAGCCTTTTTCAGTCCCTTCTTCAAACTTGCTCCTGTATCGAGCCTGACCAAACGGTCCTGCCCCGCTATTTTTTCCAACTTTCTGTATTCTCTGCGGCCTTTTGTGTAAGGTTTTTTCGGTAGGTCTTTAGTCCTTCACCAATGGAGGGATATTTCAGGCCCAGTATCTGTGCTGCCAGAACAGCCGCATTTTTTGCCCCGCCGCCTCCCACGGACACAGTGGCCACAGGAATACCGGGCGGCATCTGAACAGTTGATAAAAGGGCATCCATTCCCTTGAAGACCGAAGAATCAATGGGGACACCGATTACCGGTAAAACAGTATGGGCAGCCATAAAGCCCGCCAGGTGAGCGGCCCAACCGGCCCCGGCAATTATCACTTCAATGCCCCGGTCGGCAGCAGATACAGCATATTCTCTTGTCAGATCGGGCGTGCGGTGAGCTGAAAGCACCCTGACCTCATATGGTATTTTAATTTCCTGGAGGACATCAATACAACCCTGCATTACTTCCGAATCGGATGCACTCCCCATAACCACAGCAACTAATGGTGCGTCACCCATGATTTGGTTCTCCTCTGTTATTTATTATACATTTTTCTAAAAAAATTTGGAGTTTTATCCTGACAGGTGAATATATTTTCTGGGCTCGATAAAACAATTCAGCGCAAGTCACACGTGGCAACCTGAAAACTGAATGTCAACTGTCGAGTGCTACCCAAATTCACCGTCAAGGCTGAATACCTCCATTCACATCAGGTGTCTTAAGGGATTCCTGATCACCAGCAAGGTATTAGATGCAAGGCGCCGAGGAGCGACAACTGAGGCGTATAAGCAATACGCTACAAGGAGGAGCGACCGAAGGTAACGCAGCAGATGATGCCTTGCTGGTGGATCAGGGGCTATTTATTTTTTCGCCATTCCCATCAAGGGATAGATAATCATCCCGGCTAACCACGCAATATCCTCTGCTGAAAGAATATCAGAGATGCTTCGATCAAAGAGGATGGTTCCCTCAGGCGGGAATTCATCATCCCCTTTCCACAGAATCAATGCAACAGGGACCATGGGCAGGGCCCGGACAACCACTGAAAGGTCACCCTGATCAAACGGTTTTGCCCCGTAGACCTCTGTTGCCAGTTTCACCAGCAATTCCGGTTGCATTCCAAAGCCCTGAACCATTGGATTTTTTGCCCTTCTCAGAAATGCATCTAAATAGAACTTGCCGTCAGGAACCTCCTGGTAGGCAATCCACTGTCCACTAATGCCCGATCCTTTGGCACCGATAAGGTAATGGAGTATCAAGATCTGCTGCTGAATCGGGACCTCATCGCCGGATTCAATAAAGAAGATATCACAGTCGGGCCAGGTCATCGTTATCTTTCTGTTCAAAAAATCCAGAGTCAAAATTGCTCTTTCTTCCGAATCCGACTCAAAAATCGCCCCGCTCCGCTCTGCTAAGCCTTTCGGGCTTTTGTCCGCTAACGCGTCTTTTCCCAGTTTAACCGCTGCCCTATAATCATCAATTCTCGCCATGGATTATC
>CAZENC010000466.1:0-2552 GCA_964513115.1 uncultured Desulfobacteraceae bacterium
TTTATTAGATTTTATTTTGAAAGATAAAACTTCCGTCCCGCATCGCCTCACCCCCCTTCATCGTTTACCCCATTCTGTTTCTTTCCAGTACCCCGAAAACAAGTTTAGATTTCCCCCTGCAGCTTCCCCGCGTCCCCCGTTGCCGGCTTGAGCAGAATTACTGCAGACTTCGTCTTTTCTCATGATCGGCTCCTGCAATTGACAGAAGGCTCGACTTTGATTTAAGCCTGATTCTTACAAACTTTCATAACCCATTCTTCAATGATCCGTTTCGCATCTAGGTCATATCGGGCTGTAGTAATTCCTGCACCGAGCAGAGCAACATAATTTGTAAGCCTCGCCCTCTGATGCGCCCTCAGCCTGGTATCGGTTGCTAAAGCCGTCAACCAAGTAACCCACTCTGCATGTAATGTATCTCCGGGTAACATAAATCACCTCCGTAATGATTTTACAATTTGCTTGTTGTATTACATCATGGCCTTTTCAGGCTCGTTATTTTCAGCCTTTAATTTCTGAATGTATTTTTTGTCTGTTATCATAACAACCTCATCACCAAGAAGAGGTTTTGAATATTTCTTAACGAGCTTTTCCAATCTTTTGATACTTTCTCGCATTTCTTTTTTCTGCCTTTTCTCAACAGCCGCAAAAGCACCGTCAACAGCCTTTTTAAGATCAGCATATTTTAACAACCATCTGTAAGCTGTTGATTGACAAATACCAATTTCTCTGCAGGCCCGTGTATAACCCATGCCTTTGAGAATTCCCTCACAGATTTTTTTTCTAACTTGCGGATTGTATTTTGATCTTCGACCTCTCATGAACGCCTCTTTTTAGGGTGTCCGGAAATTAAATCATAATTCCGATGTAACAATTGCCCCGTTATGTTACCCGCAGCCTGGAACCCTGCGAATGTTCTGTCTTTCGCCGTAGCTGATACTCTTCATAGCTGCAATATTCTTTATCGCCTTTACGCCTGTACAGCGGGCATCTCGTACTCTGCATATCTCGCAGGCAGGAGCCAGGCCGAAATTCTGAGAAAATCGGGCACTGATAATTTTCATTTATTTCTTTCATGGCGCTCCCTGCTTACCTTTTACCTCAATGTTCCTGCCCTGTTTAAAACTTCTGTAAATATCAATCTGGTTATTCATTTTTACGAAATCATCTTCAGCCATTGTGAAACCGCGATCAAGCGCAGTGCTGGGAGAAACCGGCTGGTGAGGATCCCCGCCCAAGAAAAAGCTCAGGCAAAAATAGCACTCAAAGGATTTCCCGGTTAGCGCGCACTTCCTTTGTCCGAATTGATAATTAAACATCAGATAGATTTTTTCATCTTCAGTTTCTGAGAACAAGTCCATAAATCCTCCATGTTTCAATTCAGTTCCACAGGGGGTTTGGGGAACTAAACCTTAGTTTCGCACCACTTCAGTTCCCCATATATAAGATATATGGGGAACGTAACTGGATTTGTGGCAGTTTCACAGTTCCACAGATTCAGTTCCACGGCCCGTGGAACTGGAATATGTCTTACGGTTACGCGCCCCGACCGATACTTTGATAAACTTTTTACTCAACATTTCCTGCAGCAAATCCCGTAAAGGATTTTCGCCGATCGTATATCCAGAGTTTAATAACGCCTCCTGAATCTCTTTTATTGAGGACGGTGTTTTCTTCAATAGATCGTCGATAGCCAACATCATCAACTTCCGTTCATCTTCGGATGTACCGTGACATCGGATTTCAAGGCTGTCCGGCGAGCTCTCGATTGAGAGCTTTCGCTCTGCTACGCGGGACCGCCTTGATTTCACAGTCGTTAAAAACAATTCATTTCCTCTTTTGTACAGGCAGTATTCAACGTCGCAAACTCCGACAATATCGGAACTCCCGCGGGTTCTGATTTCGAGCGCCCCTAAACTTTTGTTATGGTGATGTAACACCAAAACCCCTGTACCTGCATTTGAAATTCCGCGAAACCTGCTCATTACGTCAGCCATTTCTGAAGCGTCATTTTCATTTGCCTTATGAAAACGAATAAGCGAATCGAATATGACAAGTATAGGATCGATCTCATTAATGATTTTTGTCAATCGATCGAATGATTTCGGGTTATCGATGTGGACTCCCTGGAACGAAAGGAAATATAACGGTGCTTCAATGTTAAATTTCATGCGGACCAGCCGGTCCTTCAAATCGGATAGAGAATTCTCCTCATCACAGTATAAGACCGGGCCTGTGCGATTAACGTTGTACAATCCCCACAAAGGCAAGCCGGTGATGACGCTCTTTGCTATCGAGAGGGCTATGAGGGATTTTCCAAACCCGGCATAGCTTCCAAGAATACTGAAAGATCGATCGAAAAGAATGTCTTCGATTAGCCATTCGATGGGTGGAGCCTGCAGAATATCGCTGATAGATGTAAGGGAATAAAGGTTTTCTTTCTCTGAAGGGATCCATTCTGACGCCTGTTCAACGAGCTTTTTGAGATCATCAACAGTTCCACCATTATGAAGCCAGTCGGTGACATCTCCCTTTTCCGGCAGGCCAGGGATCTC
>CAZENC010000467.1:0-2547 GCA_964513115.1 uncultured Desulfobacteraceae bacterium
TAGAAGCTGGTCATTAGAATAAAAGGAGGATTTTTCACATTCAAAGCCGTTTATTCTTTCAGGGCCCAGGGGCTTTTGCTTATACCTGGTGGCCGAAGCCTTGGCGGCCTGGAACGGATCGTTCATGAGGCTAATCAAGTCAGTGACCTTCATTTCCATGTACTTTTTCTCCGCAACCGCCATGACCCTGGTGATTCCTGCTTCCTGGTCCACAATGATGATGATCTGCTGACCGTCTTCTTTTTCTTCCATGCGGTATTTGGAATCCTTGACGTAGATTTTACCTGCCTTGGATTTTTCGCCAATGTGCTGCACCATGTCAGCCGAAAACTGGGCAGCTTCAACACAGCTGCTGTATGCAAAGAAAAAAAGTGAGCCTATTATCGCACAAATAAGACAATACCGTCTGCCTGCTTTCATGGATTTCCCCCTTTCTGTTAGACCGTAAAAATGTCCCGGTTATTTAGCCCGGATATTTAGTGTTAAAAGGAAACTTCGATAGATTCAGTTTTTCCGCCCTGGACCTGAATATCGTTAAAGGTCTTTACATTACTTTTTACTTTAATATCCAGCACCTTGACTTTGTATGTTCCCGGCAGAAGATTAAAAATCCTCACGCCATTGCTGGTCCAGTGCGTGTAATACTTCTTGCCGTCCGGTTTGTACAGCTCGACCGGAGTATTAAACGGCTTGCCGTTCTTGCTGGCCGTCACCTTCAGGAAACCCACTGCAAAGTCAGCGTTTATTTCCACGGTCTGCCCGGCTTTGATTTCGACTCCGGCAAAGGTCTCGGCGGGTTTTATGGGCGGGACGCTATAGTTTACGACCTTGACGGTATAAGTCCCCGGTGGCAGATTGAATTTTCTCACGCCATTGCTGGTCCAGTGCGAGCAATACATCTTGCCGTCCGGCTTGTACAACTCAACCGGGGTGTTGAACGGTTTGCCGTTCATAAGGGAGGTGGCTTTAAGGATACCGTCAGTAAAATCGGCCGTCTTCTCTACTGTTTGCCCTTCGGCTACCTGGATGCCGGTAAAATTGATTGCCGGTTTTTGAGGTATCTTGGTGTCAATCACCCTGATATCGTAAGCCCCGGGCTTAAGCTTGAAGGTCCTTTCACCTGGCTTGCCCTTTTTTGTCTCGGCCGGACCATTCCAGAAGGGTTTTTTCTGCCCATCATGAGATATTTCGATCCAGGGTTTGAAAGGCTTATTGTTTTTAAGGGTCGTAACCTTGAAGAAACCCCATTTTCCAGACTCCTCCACCATTTTTTTCGCTGCTGTTTTAAGCTCACCTGCGTTCTTGGCTTCGTAGTACAGGCCGCCGCCGGCCTTGGCCATGCATTCGAGCTGTTCTTTTTCTACAGCAGTCACGTCAAAGCCGATCACGTGCATGATGAATTTTGCGCCGCTTTCCTTTAGCTGTCTGACCAGGGCGCACGGATCGCCGGCGCACGTTTCCTTACCGTCGCTGACTAATATTATGGTAGTCTTTTCCTCGATATTTTTGAGCTTCTCCGCGGTTTTTTTCACGGAAAGGGTGATGGGCGTCTTTCCTTTGGGATTGATGGCCTTGATCTTATTAATGATCTTGTCTTTATCCAGCACACCCAGAGGAACCAACTCCTCGACGTCGTTGCAGTCGCCTTTTCTTCGGTGTCCGTAGGCCGTAAGGCCCACATTTATACCTTCCGGTAAATCCCTGATGAGTCCGGTCAGCACATCCTTGGCTATTTGGATTTTGGCCGTACCCTCCACCTGGCCCCACATACTGCCTGAGGCGTCAAATATAAAAACCAGGTTGCCTCCTTGGATTTGGGGCATAGCCGGTTGAGAAAATACCGATAAGATTAAAACAATTATGCCTATAGCGGAATACACGTGCGGGCGTTTCATGAATATTCTCCTCTCTGCTACGATGTTGTGGTCAATTAGGTGCCATAACACGTTGTATTGTAAAAATCTGGCCCTGAGTCCTGCTTATTAAGGTTCGGGAAATGGGGACGGAAAGAAGGACGTTGTTTCCAAAAAAACTTGTCGGCACAGGCCATTGAATATTTCTATCGAAACCATGGCCCAAAATTGGGAGGAACAATAGCACATTATGATACTATGTGGAAAGACATAAAGTGAATAAGCGCATTTTGAGAGAGAGCACGGCAAGATAATTTCGCGAACCTTAAGTTGTTTTAGAACAAAAGTCGCTCCTTTTGTGAACACCAGAGAAATGCGATTTTGAAAGGCGTTTCCGGTTGGCTTGCTAAAGCTTTTTCCGCCTTAATGGCAATATGGTCTTTATGTGACAAATCTTTGATATTGTGGGGGATTGGCAAGATCACACCAGTTTTGTCTTCAGCTTTTAAAAGAAATCTTGTAAAATCCCTGGAACTGAATTTATTTTGCCAAACCTGATTTGACACTACGGAATTTCCATGTGGTAAATGAAGGTTTCGACTACCATAACTATCCTGAAATCTCTGAGGATTTAGGGATAATACAGCTATACATAAATTCGGGAAAACCAAAAAATAAGGTATTTGGGGTCCAG
>CAZENC010000468.1:0-2546 GCA_964513115.1 uncultured Desulfobacteraceae bacterium
CAAATGATCCTAAAGCAGCAGTTGAATCATTCTTAAAAGAATGTGGATTAAAAATGACAGAATATATTCAGTTTGGTGAGAAACTGGATATCGAACCGTTTTACTGTATTGTTGAGGCTGAAAAACTATAAGTTATATATGGCGGAAGGGATTTTGTTCCAGTTCTTTTTCATTTTCCATTATTTTAATTCAAAGGAACAGCTCCTAACTGATTTCTGGAGCCGACGGCTACCGCCGCGGCTCAGAATCGAGTTACCCGGACGCTGTGCGTCCGGGTAATGGCGCGTTGACTGCGTCTCCCGTATTGTCATCCGGCGCACAGCACCGGCTAACAATACGTTCGACCAACTGACACCGGCTTGTCTGTAGCGGTCATGTCCGCTACAGTCTGCGCCTCAGTTGGTCAACGCGCCATTATGTGTAAGGAAAAGATATGGAGAAATGGAGAAAAGGATGGATTGATGAGAAAAAGGATATTGCTATACAGCTTAACTCTGGACAATGTGGTGGCTCATATGCAGAATCCGTGATTATCCTTTGCAGTGCCTTGTCTGCCCTTGCATCAGAAGTATGGCCAGGCCAACAGAAAGACAGAGCAAGATTCGTTGAATTACTCAAAGAATTTGCCCCCGTAAAATATAAGGTCACAAACATAAGTATTCCTCTGTTGATTGCATATTTAAAAAATCGACAACGTGATAAAGAAGCTGAAATTATCCGGAAAGCATATCTCGATATCAGCCCCGCAATAGTTCTCACTGATAAGGTAGATAAATCGGAAAAAGATATAATACAGGTGTGCAATACATTAGAAAAAAAAGAATTGCGATATCACAGTTATGCTAATCTCTTATATACAGAAGTTAGGTCTGGTTATGCTCATGAATACAAAACAGGAAAACAAACAGACCCTTGGCCAATGACTCAACAAGAGGCCTTCATCAGTTATGTCAATTGGGCTTGCAAACTAGATAGACATATTCATTTCCATATTGCTTGGATTGCTGAGTTGGCATCATCTCTTGCAGAGAAGCTTGATAATATTGAAAATACCCTGCCCATAAAAGATCCCAAAGACTGGTGGGTAAAGGGTAAATCATGAAAATCACATAACCCGCCATTTAACGCGGAATGGCTAAAAGCGCTTCCGCGCTCCCAGCCACCCGGTTATTGGCACGTTCGCTGCTAGGAAAATAAAAGCGGTGTTCATCTAACATACTAATAAAATTACCCATTGACATTCAAACGTTATAACGCTATAGTGCCATAACTACAAAAGGAGGTGATATTATGGCGACACAAACTAAACGCGCCACAATCTACTTTGCCCCCGAGTTGCATAAGGCATTACGCCTTAAAGCCGTTGAAACTTCCCGATCAGTATCTGAGCTTGTAAACGAGGCCGTCAAGGAAGCCCTTGCCGAAGACGCTGAGGATCTTATGGCCTTTGAGGAAAGGGCTGATGAACCATTGATAAGCTACGATGAGATGGTAAAAAGGCTAAAAAAAGATGGCCGGATATAAGGTCTTTTTTAAAGAGTCCGTGTGGAAGGATTTTAATTCTATTCCTAGAAAAGATTTGAAAAAGATACTAAAACGTATCGAGGTGTTGTCCGAAAATCCGCGGCCTCCAGGATGTGAGAAACTGACCGGAAAGGATCGGTACAGGTTGAGGCAGGGACGTTATCGCATTGTTTATGTGATTCGGGATGATGAGCTTTCGATTTGGGTGGTCAAGGTGGGGCACCGTAAGGATATTTATCGCTGAAGCGAACCCTACGGCTGCACAAGGACCTCTCGTACCTCCCGGCGTGTGAGCCGCGCCGGTATCTGTCTTGAAAACACCAATGTAATAATCACGAGAAAGCTATGTTCAAAAGAAAAATTGAAATTCATCACGAAGAAGCTTTCGAAGGGCTGGAAGCGGCAAAACAATACGCTGAAGAGGCTCAAAAGTCAAAGATGAGATACCGAGCCTTCCTGGAGCGTATTAAGTCTCTTGACGTGAAGGGGAGGTATCTTGATGTCGGGGCAGGATCGGGAGTTGTGGCAGGGATCATTGCCCAAAATTATCCTGATGTTAAAATTACGGCGCTGGAGTTGTCTGCGGATATGGCTTCGGTTGGGAAAGACTACCTGAAGAACAAAGGGCTTCAAGACCGGATAGACTTTGTGGTGGGTGATGCTGCGGACGAAGAGCTGGTTCAATCATTGGGCAAAATTGACCTCATTTACAGCACATATACTCTTCATTATTGGGAGAATCCCAGAAAAGTTATCGACAACTTAATGGCGAGTTTAACCGACAAAGGAGTTCTTTTCCTCCACGATCTTAGAAGAGTATGGTGGTTATATTGGATTCCGAGTCGAAGCGGTTTCATTAAGTCTGTCAGAGGGGCATATATTGGAACGGAGGTCGAGGAGATCCTCAAAGGGTTAAATCCGGAGTGCTACGAAATAAGAAATGAAATTCCGTTTTTGGTCAGTGTAATCATTAGGAGGCAAGCTATTTGAAAGGTAATGAAAGGGTAAATTCAACGCTTGAC
>CAZENC010000469.1:0-2542 GCA_964513115.1 uncultured Desulfobacteraceae bacterium
TATCATAAACAAAACAGACCTGCTGCCATATGTTGATTTTGATATGGCGAAAGCCAGGGAATATGCGCAACAGATCAATCCACGACTTGAGTTCATCGAGCTTTCGGCCAGGACAGGGGAGGGGATGAAGGGGTGGTATGAGTGGTTAAGAAGGAAGAAAGAAACTAATACTATCTGACCAAGGGATCTCCCCTGGTCTGCAAATGTTGTATTCTATTTCTTTTCTTCGCATAATCATCTGCTTTCTTCTAAAACAGATGGTCTTAGTCAAAACGATCCAAATCATTGATGGTCCTCAGTGATTTCGAGTTCCCTCCTCGCTACGCTCATCGGGATGACTTGTTTTTTAGGTATTTGCAATACCTGGAGCCTTCCCATGCAAATACAACACTCAAATGAACTGATAACTGAGAACCAATATGGGTCCTGTTGGCAACCCTGCCTACCGGCAAGCAGGCGGACTTTTCTATGTAATCCAACGTTGATAGAACTGCCGCCTACCTTCTCCGCTAAATAGCGGATTCGGCAGATAAAATTGGCAATCGGCAGAACTTAATTATAGTATTCCATACCCATAATTCTATGCCCACACTTCCTTGTACCGTGTACCCTGCAACCTGTAACTTTTCTCAGTCTTAGCCTTAAACTTACCCATTGAGACAATTGCTACCATTGAGACCATTGCGACAACTGCGACAGCACAGCGTGTGACGATTAAGAATTGATTCTAACTATTTCTTTCGTTGCTAAATAATTCAGGCAGGCAGTGATTCCCTGGCCTCCCTGTCGGGATCATTTTTTACCTCTGATACATCATCGAGTATCATCGTTTCTCCATTCTCAGATGAATACTTTGGCCATTCTGGTAATCCTCCGCCATTCGGGTCGCCTGTCCTCATGAAGTTTAATAATGCATCGGCCATCTTTGTTGAGAGTTCTCTCGGCCGTGATCCTCCGCCGGTATGGGTTAACATCAGGTCGGTATTATTAAACCAGAAGCAGATGTCGAGGCAATGGCGGGCCCTCATCCGGCCATCAAACAATGGTGGCTGCCAGCCGAACCATGCCAGGTAGACAGGGGCCGGTTGTTTTGATTTGGCGTTTGCCAGTTCAATGGTACTTTTCCGGTTGCTGGAGATCATAGACCAGATCTCAACCGGTCTTTTTTCGGGGAATGCCTTTGCATATGCATCCACAACCTCACCTGCCTTTTCTCCCATTCCCTGAGAAAATCCCGCTCTTTCCTTTACCCTGTCTTTAACTTCCGCTAACGTAATGTTTTCAAGATCAGGTTCGGTAAGGTTAGGAGACATCTCGTTGAATGTCGAACATATAATCATGGGGATATCTGCGGCTGTCGGGGCAGGTTCAGGATAATAGGGATGTTGTGGAAGGAAGGTCCCATCAACAACCGGATTGAAGCCTCTTCGCATGAATCCCCCACCGGGCCCTGACTCTTCACTCAGTTTACGGCTTGCGGCTGAAGCTATTTCATAATAATCTTTCCAGGGTAACTCGTGAAGTTTATCAATCTTTGCGGCTGTCAGTCCGGCTTCTTTCAGGACATAGGCACCCAGTTTTTCTGAGTATTCTTTATCTCCTGACTGGGTCGAGGCCCCACTCAGGACAAAAGCCTTGTGAAATAATCCACTGGCAGATGGCATGGCGGTGAGGGTAGTAACTTTTGCACCGCCGCCCGACTGGCCGATGATTGTTACATTATCGGGATCGCCACCGAAACCGGAAATATTGTCCCTTATCCATTCCAGGGCAGCTACAATATCAAGCATGCCGGCATTTCCTGACGCAGCATATTTATCTCCTCCCACTCCGGCAAGGTTCGTAAAACCTAAAGGGCCAAGGCGGTGGTTCAGGGAACAAAAAACAATATCACCATACCTGGCCAGGTTTTCACCTTTATAGCCATCCTGTTCAATGGCATTGCCGTTTGTGAATCCGCCACCATGCAACCATACTATGACGGGTCGTTTTTCCCCATCGTTGTACCCCGGAGTCCAGACGTTAATTGCCAGGCAGTTTTCGCTTACATCATCATAATTCCAGTGATCAACGAAAGAAGCATAGGCATTTGCATAACGGTTATCCATGATCTGGGGTGCCGAATTACCCCACCAGATGGACGGTTTTATATCAGTCCAGGGTTCAGGTTTTTGAGGTGACATAAACCGGTTTTTGCCTGAAGTATCAGCACCATATGGGATACCCCGGAAGGTGTAGATATCCCTCAGGATGAATCCTCTTACTTTTCCATGGATGGTATCGGCTACTGCGATATCATCTCCGATGAACAACACCTGGTCATCCTGTTCCTTGTTATTCCCTGTAAATGATGTACAGGAAGAGAGGGCAAGTGAGGGTCCGATACTAAGTCCGGCAGCTCCTGCCCCGATTGTCTGAAAGAATTTGCGGCGGTTTGATTTCATGATGTTAGTTAAAATTTGGCCCCTACGGGGCCTGGGTTAAAAATTTGACGTTAATGGGTCTGGATTAGTATTAATTAAAATTTGACCCCTACGGGGTC
>CAZENC010000470.1:0-1270 GCA_964513115.1 uncultured Desulfobacteraceae bacterium
AGCGGCAAAGATGCTGTCCCGCTGGGCAACCCAGGGGTGGGTCTCGCGCGTTCAAAGAGGTTTGTACGTCTTCATACCAATCGAAGCACGCTCTACCGATATCGCGCTTGAAGATCCATGGATCGTCGCCGATCAGCTCTTTTCTCCGTGTTATATCGGCGGCTGGAGCGCCGCGGAATACTGGGAGTTAACTGAACAAATTTTTCGAACCATCGTTGTCATGACGACTCGCAAGCCACGCAATCGAAAGCCTGTCATTAAGGGGAGTAGCTTTCTGTTACGCACGATTCCTGAGAATGCTCTGTTCGGAATGAAGCCCGTCTGGCGCGGTCAGGTAAAGGTAAAGGTGTCTGATCCCACACGCACCGTATTGGATATGTTGAATAATCCTGCTTTGGGAGGTGGACTGCGCCCCATGGTGGATGTGTTTAGCACCTACATGGCGTCAAAAGATAAAGATGCAGACCTGTTGATTAAGTATGCAGTGCGCTTGGGCAATGGTGCTGTATTTAAACGATTAGGTTTTATCGCAACCCGGTATGTACCAAGAGAACAAGCGTTAATTGAATCATGTCGGACCCGTCTAACTAAAGGAAATGCAAAGGTTGATCCGTCAATGCCGGCAGATAAACTAATCACGGCGTGGAATTTGTGGGTGCCAGCCAACTGGGCAAAGGAAGGTAAAAGTGATTAGCAGACAGGACATCATGGATTTTGCCAAGGAGTTTGGTTTAAGGCCGGATATTATTGAAAAAGACTATGTTCTTGGTTGGGTTATCGCTGGAATCTTCAATCATGCTGCTCTGAACGCAGAGTGGATATTCAAAGGTGGCACCTGTCTGAAAAAGTGCTTTTTCGAGACGTATCGCTTTTCGGAGGATCTGGATTTCACTTTGACAAACGCTGATCATCTCCAGGAAAAATTCCTCATGGATATTTTTGTGGAGATTGCAGATTGGATATATGAAGAAAGCGGTATAGAAATACCTTCGGATAGCATTAGATTTGAGATCTATAAAAATCCACGTGGTCGTTCATCGGTGCAGGGACGTATTGGTTATAGAGGACCCATGCGGCAGCGTGGTTCTCTCCCGCGGATCAAGTTAGACTTGACTGATGATGAACTGCTGGCGCTTGATCCGGTCATTCGCGAAGTCCACCACCCTTATCCTGACCGGCCTGAAGGGGGCGTTCAGGTTCAATGCTATTCTTACGAGGAACTTTTTGCGGAAAAAGTGAGGGCTCTGGCAGAACGGGAAAGACCTCGCGA
>CAZENC010000470.1:1370-2541 GCA_964513115.1 uncultured Desulfobacteraceae bacterium
CAGATCGATCCAGCCTGGCGTCCGCCTGCAATGGCACAATCCTGGGGTACAAAGGTTCCTTTTGAAATCATCAGATTTGCGGCAGCCAATCATCTTTGCGTGGATTTAGCCTATAAGAAATCACGTCGATTTATAGAACCTTACTCACTACGCCGGACGAAAGACGGAAATCTTTTGTTGCATGCTATTAGACATGATGATGGCGAACATCGTGCTTATCGTATTGATAGGATTGAAGATGCTTCGTTAACGGAGACACCTTTTATTCCTAAGTATGCCATTGACCTGACCCCTTCGGGACCGATATCAGCGCCTGCCAGTAATCGTGCATCCCCGTCCATAGGTCGTCGCAAATCTGCCCGCAGCTCTTTCAGGCCTTCCAAAACAAGCTATGGGCCAAAGTATATAATTGAATGTCTTGTTTGCAGAAGGCGATTTATCCATAAAATCAGCAATACGAAGCTGAATAAACATAAGGATAAACAGGGATACCCATGTTATGGTAGGATCGGTTATTTAGTCAAAATGAAGTATTGAGAGAATGCCTATGAAGAAAATTGCCGACATCCCCAAATTAGACCGTCCCCGTGAAAAGTTACAGCAAAAAGGAGCCGAGGCTTTATCTGATCTTGAGCTTATGGCTATTCTTGTTGGGAAAGGAACTGAAGGGCATGATGTTATGTCCGTAGCGAAACGCATTTTGAAGATATTGGATTCCGGTGATGAAAAGCCAAATCTTAAAGAACTGCAGAAAATTGAAGGGGTGGGGCTGGCAAAAGCAACATTGATAGCCGCTGCATTAGAATTCTCTCGCCGCCGCATCCGGCCGGAAGGATTAAGAATTTCCTTTCCCCCCGACGTCATGCCACTCATTCAGCATTATGCCGACAGAAAACAGGAGCATTTTCTCTGCGTCTCACTCAACGGGGCAAACGAAGTGATTGCATCCCGTGTTGTTTCCGTCGGTCTGGTGAATAAGACCCAGGTTCATCCCAGAGAAGTCTTTGCCGATCCCATTACTGACCGAGCATCGGCAATCATCATTGCCCACAACCATCCCTCAGGGGGGTTAACACCAAGCAAGGAAGATATTGAAATCACAAAACATTTAAAATCCGCCGGTGAAACCTTGGGAATTAAGCTCCTTGATCACATCATATTCAACCATAAA
>CAZENC010000471.1:0-2539 GCA_964513115.1 uncultured Desulfobacteraceae bacterium
CCACCCCGCTGATGCCGAATGTCAGGTTGAAACCGATGGCAAGAAGGGCAAGAATACAGCTATTGATAAAACCGTAAATGAGCGTGCCGATAAACATGGAAAAGTCCTGAAAATCAGAGGAGAAAATTTTGCCCGCCCGGATTGAATCTCCCGACCGGGCAAAAATCTTAGTAACCCGTGGCTATTTTACCTTCCTCAACTGATGGCGGATAAACAACAAGCCTTTCACCATCACGCCACTGCACCATACATCCCAAGGCCGTTTCATTGGGGTCTGTACCATAAACAACCTGATGGCCGTCATTAAAACGGATGCGGCCCATGGCTCCCATCCGGTCTGTCTTTTCAAGTTCGGCCACAACCATGTCACCGTCTATGGAACCGGCCCTTTCAATAGCCTCTTTCAGGATATATACCATCTCATATGCTGGCGCCGGGGAATGCCCCGCCTCAATGGGTTTTCCGTATTTCTTCTGGTATTTATTATAGAACTCTACGGATTTGGGCACCTTGGGACAGGGGACATTGCCGATTTCAAAGATGGCGTTCATGGCCCCTTCAATCTTTTTGTCAAACAGTTCCCAGGATCCGGGACCTGCCAAGGGTGAGATAAAACCAACTACCAGGGCAGGGACCTTCATGGACTTCCATTGTTTGACCAGGATACCGCTCTGGGGCATGTCAAAGATGGGCATAATAATCTGGGTTCGCTTGGCCCTTGCCTTCATCAGGCCGGCTGAAAAATCCGAAGCCCCTGTCGGATAGGCCTGCTGGCCTAACACTTTCCACCCCATTTTATCAAATACGAGTTTAACCATCAGTTCAGCGGTCTTCCTGGCCCAGGCCACGTCCTGGTTCATAATAAACACCCTGTCGATGCCGAAATTCTTTTTAAGGAAGGCCATGGTGCCACCTAAGTACTTGATCAGGTAAACTGCATTCAGACAGGTCCTGAAGGTGTATTTGTATTTATCATATTCGGTCTTCACCTTTTTTTCCATGGCCGGTGACATAGCCGTCCCGAGGATCATCGGGACTTTATACTGACTCACCACGTCCATGCAGGCAATGGCACATTCGGACCTGAAAGAGCCGAACACTATGAAATTTGCATTATCCTCCAGGATCAGTTTTTTGTGTGCCTTTATCACCTCGGCCACAGGCACACCCGGTTCAGCCCCCCTGGCATCAATGGCAACCACCTTGAAGGGTCGTTTATCACCCGCCACATTGACGCCACCGCTATCATTAATTTCGTCGACCGCCATATTTACGCAAGCAAGGCCTTCCTTACCCTCGAGGAACCCGAGGGAGGTTGGCACGCCCAAAATAATTGGCTCGGCAGCAAGGGCGCTGTTGATCGGGATTGCCCATACAGCCAGAAAAGACAATACAAGGGTCAAAAGACATATTCTTTTTTTCATGACTTCCCTCCTTTAGTGGTTGTTAGTCCCTGCCAAGCACACGACGTGCTATTATCAACTTTTCTATCTCTTTTGTGCCTTCATATGTTTCCAGGACCTTTGCCGCCCTGTAAAACCTTTCAATATCATGGTCGTTCATATATCTGTATGTCCAGGTGCTCTTTGGAAAGCTTAAAAGCCATGATTTTTGATGAAAAATTTCTACAGACAATAAAATGAACAATATGATAATGAAGCTTTTGTGTCAAGAAAACCCCGATCCACCTCCAAGGCCGGTTGACTTGGCCGGATGTGTCAGGTAGTGTTTTGCTAGTCGGCACTGCCAGTCAAAGGGCTAGGCATGGCATTCTTCTCCAGGCCGTATCTATATTGCGGCGTAAGGCGTAAGGCACAGGGCGCAAGGTGTGGAAAGATGCGGCCTTTCGAAGAGTCCCATACCCCGCCTGCCGCACGGCGGGCAAGCCCTCCACACTGACGGCGGGCAAGCTTCGCCTTGATTCTTTCAAAGCAAGGGCATGGGGGTTTTTTTCAAAAGCGGCATAGGCTGACCTTTTATGGAACGTTAGTAAGGCATTAAATTTCAGCGGTGAACAGCCCCAGAAGGGATTCTTTGTCGTGGCTTTAGGCGGCAATATCTGCGCCGGGCCGGTTGTTTGCGGGAATGGGGGCGTTCGACTCTTTCGGTAGAAGTTTAAATGCGATTTTTGAAAACAGACCCCCATGGCCATCCACCATGTATTTTGCCGGATTTATAATGTTTTATTGGTTTGCGTTGTTACTAAAGGCTCGGCATGGCACTCTTCTCCAGGACGCATCTATATTGAGGCTTTAGGCGTAAGGTACAAGGCTCAAGGTGAGGAATGCCTATTTTCGAAGAGAGTCCCATGCCTTCGCCTTAAGGTTTGCTTATCAATTATAGGGTAAAAGCAGTGGCACGGGGCAGAAGGGTTTTTGTATGTACTAATGAAATGTCCCTATTGGGTGCTAAATACAGAGCCTCACCCTAGGGTGAGGATCATTTACTTTTTCACAGGTTAAGGGTTAGGGATTGGTGGAGGTCAAAAAAAATGGAAGAAAAGATGGCCGCGCTCAGAGATGTATTGAAGCAGGCCGAT
>CAZENC010000472.1:0-2536 GCA_964513115.1 uncultured Desulfobacteraceae bacterium
CCGGGATCACAGTAGTTCTCTTGGGTGAGCAGATCCACCAATATGCCATGGAGTATGTGGCCCACGGTGCGGATACGGTTATGGTGGCCGATCACCCGAACCTGAAAGAGTATGAAGTGGAGACATACACTACTGTGCTGGCCAAGTGGGTGAAGGCATATCAGCCTGAGATTTTTCTCGCAGGCGCCACTTCTTTTGGGCGGGAATTTTTTCCAAGACTGGCGAAGCGTCTCCGCACAGGCCTTAGTGCCGACTGTGTGGATCTGGAAGTAGATCCGGAAACCTCCCTTCTGGTTCAGACGACACCGTCCTTTGGTGGGGAACTCCTGGCCGAAGTAATTACACCCGATCGCAGGCCTCAGATGGCGACAGTGCACCCTGGTGTATTTCGTGAACTTCCACACAATTCAGAGGCGGCCGGTCGGATAATTTATCCTGAAGTGGACGTGTTTCCGGAACCGCGATTAAAGGTTACGAGAAGCAGACCCCAGAACAAAGGCAAAGTCAGTCTTGAGGATGCGTCCGTAGTTATAGCTGGAGGAATGGGACTAGGATCAAAAAAACAGTTTGAGTTACTTAATGAGCTGGCTGGGCTTCTTGAAGGAGAGGTGGGAGCTACTCGTCCCGCTATTCTGTCGGGTTGGGCCGATGAGGACAGGCTATTAGGCCAGACAGGAAAGAGTGTAAAGGCCAAACTGGTAATTTCCATAGGGACCTCAGGTGCGCTTCAATACACTACAGGTATACAGGGAGCTGAAACTGTTATCGCCATAAACCGTGATCCTAATGCGCCCATTTTCAGGATTGCCGATCTTGGGCTGGTGGCGGATGGGAAAACAGTATTGCCCTTATTGATTGAAACACTTCGCAAGAGAATTTGAATGAATTACAAAACGTGGTGTAAAGAATGGTTCTGATGTGAAAAATAAGGAAAGAATTGTGGTTAAATACAGAGAAAGTAAGATCAGCGCCCACCATAATTACCTTGTGAATGAAATGCCGACACCCGGTTTTGTTGTGGGCAACCCTGATAAACAGGAAGGATTTTATTTTTTGGGCGATATAGTTCTTCCAGAGGAGAGCACCCCCCGTATTTCCTGTAGACTGCTGGCGGAGGGTTCAGGGAATCTGCTTTTGGAAATGAACTGGAATCGCATCCAATCAAACCCTGAAGGATGTATCCACCAGTCCATACCTGGAGGATTTCAGGTCGTGCACTCATCGGGTGATATTTTACTTGAGGTCCGAACGCAGGCATTTGCCAATGGATATTTGACACGCATCAAGGCCAGGTTTTATGACGAAAATGGAGATCTCCGAATGGAGACACGTGGGGACAGTATAAGGGTCTATGATGCTGAAAAACCGGTTCTTGACTCTCCTTTTTCCTCTCTTGCATGATTTGCCTGCTGATCCGGACGGGAACCAAAGCGTGGAGGCGCTAAGTGCTTACAAGAGATAAAATAGACTATTTGGAAAACAGGCTTGGAAAGTTTCCTAAATTTCCCCTCTCTCTTGTTCCTACACCTTGCCATAGATTGAATTCCCTTTCTGACACCTATGGGGTTGAAATCTACTGCAAAAGGGACGATCTGACCGGTTTTGGTCTGGGCGGTAATAAAAGCCGTAAGTTAGAGCTTTTGATCGGGGAGGCCTTGAAAAATGGGTGCGATACCATCGTGACCAGCGGTGGCATCCAGTCAAACTTTTGCCGACTTGCTGCTGCTGCCGCTGTTGTTGCCGGCATGTCGGTTTACTTAGTCCTGGGAGGAAAAAAACAGGCTAAACTAACCGGAAATGTGGTTCTGGACAATCTTTTGGGTGCCCATATCCGGTATGTGGATTCCCCTGATTGGACGGACTGGGAGAAGGAAAGCGAGGCGTTGTCCAGGGAGCTAACCGGACAGGGACAAAAAGTTTTCAAGATTCCCATAGGCGGATCAGTGCCTGTAGGTGTATTGGGATACATAACTGCTTTTTTGGAAATTCTAAATGATGAAAAGAGATTAGGGATAACATTTAATCAAATCGTTCATGCCACCGGTTCAGGCGGTACACAGGCCGGCCTGGTTGTTGGGAAGGAAATCACAGGTTGGCCCGGTGTGATCAACGGTATTTCCGTGGCCAAGGCCCGTGATGAAATGGAACAAGTAATTTTCAATCTTGCCGTTGAGACAGCTGGAATTTTAGGGGGAAGGGTGGAACGTAAATCAATAATGCTGGATGACGGTTTTATCGGGCCGGAATATGCGGTTCCAACTCCAGAAGGAGAAAAGGCTATTGAAGTTTTTGCCAGGCGTGAAGGCATATTTTTGGACCATGTATATACAGGCAAGGCTGCATCGGCCCTGTTATACTGGCTTGAACAGGGCAAGCTATCCGGACAGACTGTATTATTCCTGCACACGGGCGGACACCCCGAGTTGTTTGCATGAAATGCATTTACGTTAAAAGGGATCATTTTATGCGATATTTGGAGGTGTCATCTCATTATTCAATGTATGAATGCGCGGCGAAAGGACAAAGGCACAGGGCA
>CAZENC010000473.1:0-2534 GCA_964513115.1 uncultured Desulfobacteraceae bacterium
AGGTCATATAAACCCCCTAATCTGCAAGAAGAGCTTCGTGAGGAGTTCGGCGTATATTGGAATAACCAGAACAAGCTAAGATGTCTAAAATGTAAATGGCCTCTGAAGAATGCAAGCAAAGGACATGGCCCATCAATTTTCTTTTGCTCTAGTTGTAATACAAAACACGCCTTAAGAGACAAAATAGGTACTCATTTAACTGAAGCACAAGCCATAGACCTACTAAAACAATTGCCAATAACCGCTTCAAACAGACCGGATAAAGCCCCGGCTGGTTAAGCGGGGTTTAGATGCTTTCTTATAGAAATTGGAGGAGAGCGAAATGAATAGGATCAAGGCTTTATTTCTAACTAGTTTTATTCACGGTGTGGTGGTATGCGGCATTTTGATCACCATGCCCATTCTGTTCACAGACGGAATCGCCCTTGCCCAGATGAAGACCTGTGAATGCGAGTTCTCGTCAAAAGACTATCAGGCATATGGAACTAACGGAGCATGCGGCATCTTCATGTACAACAAAAAACGCACCTGTGAGATTTCATTTGCCGGTACCGGCGCGAATGAGCAAATGCTAAAAAGGATGCTGGGTGAAAATGCGTGGGAAACAAATGTCAAATTGGTACCCCAGCTCTTTCAACAATATCTAGCTTACACCCTCAGGGGAGACAAGGGCCTATATTTAGACAGCAGATTTATCAGAGATAGCCTCGTCGTTCTGGTAAGAGGAGCTATTTTTAGGAAATCGGCCCTTACAGCAGATCTTCCCCTGAGCAAAATTGACACTACTTTTGTAGGATTCTCAAAGAAATATAGTAAAAAAATTGCTGTAACCTTTAGGGGGGAAGAGAAGCCTTTCAAAGTTGATTGGGGTGAAGGAATGATTTTTTCTGTTGGTGAGGGCTATGTGGAAATGAATTACCGCGACATCGCAATTGTTCGCGCCGTATATTTCTCCACTCTCCAACGATAAAGAACTATGAACATAGCTTGCTTATCTGAACTTACCGATCTAGAAAAGTTAGGACTCATCATAGCATGTGTTCTTGGTTTGATCCTTATTGTCGTTGGGTTTGTGATCGCGTTCCGGAAGGAACCCTGGCAGGGTTTTGGGTCAATCAAACTTGGGGAGAAAAAATTGACCGTGCCAGGACCTTTGGCCTTTATACTATTAGGTGTCGTGTTCATCGGCGGGACGATCTGGTGGCTGTCGAGAACATTTCCTCCGGAAAACATACGTTTCGCGCAAAAACGTTGGACGCTCAGCGAGGTTAAAGAGCGGGTAGAGCGTGTTTCAGGATTACAGGTTGAGCTAAAGGGTGAAGCAGGCTCTTTTACATTAGATAGAGAGTTCAGCGGCGCCTGTGCGACTGACTTATTGAATTCCGTCTGTCGTTACTATAAGAACCTGCAATGCGATAATACGGAACCGGGTGTATTCGTCATTAAAGTGGTCCAATAGCATAAAGTAAAGGAGTCGAGTCCCAGTGAAATACTCTTCGATGTCCTTCGAAAAGGGGTCAGATCTGCTTTTGACTCATTTAAAGAATATCGCTGAAAAAAAACCAGGGTCAACCCTAGGTTTTAAATCAATACATCAAGGTCACTATTACCAGGCTCTGGAATAACCTCCGCCCGGACAGAAAAATCGTCCGGCTGGAGGATTGGAAACAAAATGCTTAAAGCTTGGATGTGATTTGGCAGCTTTATAGCTGCTATTGTATTTTGAAGAATGCAGAATTATTGTCATATCTATAATCTACCTATTATATGTTCGAAGAGCAAAGGAGGATTCTAAAATGGGACGCAAAAAAGGGAGCACATCGCAAGGTGGTAAATTCAACCAGGACGCTGTTGACAGAGTCTGGGAGAAGGCGAAACCCATTCCGGGAAAGGACCCTGCTCTGTACCGAAAGGATGCTGCTATGAATCCAATCTACAAGCCCTCCTATGGGAAAGATTCTGAGATGGGTTGGGAAGTAGACCACAAGCATCCTGTGTCCGACGGTGGGACCGACAATCTCAGGAACTTGCAGCCCTTGCAGACAGACGAGAACAGAGAAAAGAGCGACCAATACCCATGGAAGCCAAAGAAGTGATGGCGACTTCGAACAAGCCAATGGAGTAGCCGACAGGACTGCCGCCACTTTCGTTCCGACAGTCCTGTCGGCTACTCATCGGCGACGTTCTGCTTTGGTAAAGAAAAACTGGAGGCTCTTTGTGCTCTAGGTACGATTCCTATCCCATAGGGATGTGACTATTAAATACGGTTTTACACCGTTGTTGTGAATTAATTCGCAACAAGCCCACCTTTGTGGGCGTCCACTTGTCTACTCATCAAAGAGCCTCCATTTTTTCTTTCCATTTTAATATGGAGTGAATAATGCTTTCTGATAAAATATGGGTAACTAGAAAAATAAGAATTAATACAGAAAAACGTCTTTTGAAAAATGCTTTTTTATCTCAATTTTTAATGATCGTGTATTCTTCATTTCTAGTTTTTTTGGCAATTTGGAATTTAGTACATCCAAACAACG
>CAZENC010000474.1:0-2517 GCA_964513115.1 uncultured Desulfobacteraceae bacterium
TAAACATCTGGGATGTACCTGTTGACCTGCACAGGGTTTTAGTTGTTGGAATCGGCGCGGCCGTAGTCGCTTTGCTCTGGCTTTTTACCCATTATACCAGAATCGGTTTGGCCCTGCGGGGAATGGCCCAGGATGAACGCGCGGCACTTATGTTAGGAATAGATTCCGATATCATGGCATTGGTGGCCATGGCCTCCGGTGCCATGCTTGCGGGTCTGGCCGGTATTGTACTGCTCCCCTTGGGAAACATAGTTGTGGAAAAGGGTTATGATGTCCTGATCCAGGCTATTGCCGTTTGTATTGTGGGGGGACTGGGAAGCTGGATGGGGGCTGTGCTGGCAGCTTTTTTAATCGGGTTCGCCCAGATCCTGACTGTAGTTTATTTGGGAGCTCACTTTCAGATGGTGGTAGCCCTGCTGGCCATCATTCTTACACTCATACTGCGACCCTCCGGTCTTTTCGGCCAGCAAAAGGAACTGGAAGAAAGGGTTTAAATAGTGGATGTTGAACAACGTCGCAAGGAAAGGCTGGACCGGGGTATCAAGGTTCGCACGGATGGGCTCTATGCACTGATGTCCTGGCGCGAATTGTCTTATCTGACCCTTCCAAGGCTTGTCCTTATTGTGGGGATGCTGGTACTTCCTCTCGTTATGCCCAGTATGTACTGGCAGCGGGTCATCTCCATCGTGTGTATCTATGCCCTGCTGGCCCTGAGTTTTGATCTCCTGGCCCATTTTGTTGGACTTGTTTCGCTGGGCGGTGCTTTTTTCATCGGGGTGGGCGGGTATCTTGCCGCCATCATGAACACGTCTTTTGGTCTCCCTCCCCTTTTGACTATTCCCATATCCACCGTGATAGGCGCAGGCATCTGCACCCTGTTTCTACTCCCTTGTCTTCCCTTAAGAGGCGTATACTTTGCAATTGTGAGCCTTATGTATCCTCTGGCGCTGGCCCGGATCATTGAGGCCCTGGATATCCTAGGGGGCACGGACGGGATCATGGGAATAGAAAGCTTTGCTAACCGCTGGCTCGAACAATATTTTGTCATCATAATGTTACTCCTGTTTCTCTTCGGGGTGAGACGGCTGGTGAACCTGGATATCGGCCTTGTTTTGCGTGCGGTTAAGGACAATGACCAGGCAGTCAGGGCTTCGGGTATGAGCATCACGTTTTACAAGGCCGTTGCCGTATTCATAGCCTCGGCCATGGGGTGCATGGGCGGGGCCTGTCTTATACATATCTATATGTGGTCAGGTATCTCGCTGTTTGCCCTGGATTTTTCCATTCTTCCCATTGCGGCGACGGTCATAGGCGGGGCCGGTACCCTTGTGGGGCCGGTGTTGGGTTGTCTTATTCTGGTCCCCATCTCCGAGTTGCTGCGTGACTTCGGGACACTGCGTATTGTTTTTTACAGCTTGATACTAGTTGCATTTATCATGTTTCGCAGTGAAGGGGTCATGGTTTATGGCCAGCGGAAATATCATCAGTTTGAAAGATGGGTCAAAGTATGAGTGATCAACCTATACTGGAAGTCAGAGAGGTCACCAAGACCTTTGGCGGTATTTTGGCGCTGAATCGGGTTAGTTTTGATGTGCGCGAGGGGGAAGTACTGGGCATCATCGGCCCAAATGGTTCGGGCAAGACAACCCTGATTAATTGCATCACCGGATTTATCAAAATGACCGCAGGAAAGGTGTTTTTCCGTGGGAAGGATATCAGCGGCAAGCCGGCACATAAGATCGCTGATATGGGTGTCACTCGAACCTTTCAGATAATGAGACCGTATTACAGCCTACCAGCTTACAAGAACCTGGTAATCCCGTTGTTTTCACCCAGGGCAAAACGAACAGGAGGCTGGCGAGGGGGCGGTAAATTGGGAGACAGAAATACCGTGGGTATTGATATCCTGGAAGAGATCGGTTTTGAGAGGGATTCCTTTGTCCCGTACAAACTAGCCTCCAGCCTGCCAACCGGATACCTGAAACGCCTTGAGCTTGCCAGATGTCTTGCCCTGAAGCCTGAGATGATTCTCTGTGATGAGGTTTTTTCCGGGTTGAGCATGAGTGAGATCGCAAGCATGGTACCGCTAATAGAACGCCTGCAGATGGATGGAATCACCCTGATCATGATTGAGCATCGATTGCGGGAGCTTTTCCGGGTGGCAAGTCGCGTCATGGTATTGAATTTCGGCGAAAAGATGATTGAAGGCACCTCTGAAGAGGTCATGGCCGACGAGAGGGTGAAAGAGGCATATTTTGGGTCTGCTGAGGAGGTTGAGGAGGACATGAGCTATGCTTGAGGCTACCGGCCTGATGGTCTTCTATGAAAATATGCTGGCCCTCAATAATGTGAGTATAAAGTGTGAGGACAAACAGATCGTTGGGGTGTTCGGTGCCAACAGCGCCGGGAAATCTACTCTTATGTATACTCTCTCGGGCATTATGGAGGACATCAGGAAGAAAGAGGAAATGGCCGGTGGCGAGCGGATTACCGTTTTAGGGCAGATAAGGTATTTAG
>CAZENC010000475.1:0-1131 GCA_964513115.1 uncultured Desulfobacteraceae bacterium
AATTCTTTCCTAAACTTATTGTATTTTTCTTTCGTTCCTACTTTGAAATATTCTATTCTTTATCTAACTCGATATCCAGTTGGTTAAACGCCTCCAGAATCTTATCTTCATAATCCTGTTCCGAAATTCCACCATTTGCTGCGGTAAGTTCTACATCTAATGTATCAAACTTACTTTGAAGCAGGTTCATTATTCCCATTATCCCAGCTACTTTCCCTTTTGGAACTTTGAATAATAAATGGACTTTATTTTTTAATTCCCCTCCTGTTGGTATAGATTCTTCTTTTCCTTTGCCAGTATGTACACCGCTTTCAGACTCCGTTAAGATTTCTGGTGAAATTTTTCCTGTTGGTACCTGATAAATATCTTTCTTTTTCTGTTCTTCGCAGATTGATTCTTTGATGATTATTTCATTTGCTGAGAGTGCGACTGTAGCCTGTTCTTTAAAATATCGGCAAACTGGTTTATCTGCTTCTATTTCCCCCAATCCAAATAACCCGTTTCTGACTCCTTCAGTTATCCCTCGTTCAATTACTTCTCTATTTATTGGCCTGGTTTCACCCGGTGTTTTTAAAGCAGATTGGTAAAGCTGTTCAGTTGATACATATTCTTTTCCGCTAAGATATTTTTCTCTCATCACTAGCGGCGCAATTTTTTCTATTATTTCTCCATCAGTACGTAATTTTTCATATACCTCCTCATCAGGACCTTTTCTTTCACCATACGTAGGTATACCTATATCAACATTTCTCATTCCATCTTTGACCAGAATAAAAACCATGCGGTAAAATCTGCGCAAATACTCATTTAATCCTTGATCTAGATTTTTTAATTCCTTTTTTACTACCTTTTCCTGCTCTGTCGTTAAGCTGAAATTTGGATCACTATCAATTGCCTCATAGGCAATTTTACGCTTCAATGTAGTAAGAAAGAAAAGTCTTTCCGATTCCAGAGGAGAGAGGAAAAATAGTGTATTTCGATACACACGGGGCGTCTGACCTTTTGTTTTTACTATTGTATTCATTATTTCTCTATTTTCTCTTTTTAAGATGATCAGTTTGAGATCTTCCGTATCAGGAATATTTCCTGAATCCTCCTGAGTGTTTTCCGGCAGCCGTCTACGGGGTTCAT
>CAZENC010000475.1:1141-2515 GCA_964513115.1 uncultured Desulfobacteraceae bacterium
TCCTCCCAGATATAAACTTTTAAATTTTTTCCTTTGATACTTCCCTTTAACAGCTCCTGTTCTAAAGGTTTTATTTCATTTTCATCATTAATATTTTCCATCTTTGTTAAAAGGATACGGTTTAAATTTGGCTGATTGCTGAAGAAGTATTTGTCATCAACATTTTGAAAATAGAAAAGCCTTCTTTTCAACTGATCATTTGACTCAGCTATGACACTTGCCGGATTCGCCATTGTCGTTGCAGAACGTTTAATTTCACCGGATTGAGCACCCCGCTCATGCCCGCCTGAGAATGAATATAGAAATATAGTCGATGCGGTGCGTGTTCCAAGCTTTAAGCCCCGGTATGCATTTCCGAGAGAATCATCCACTTTTTTTGATCCTGCATCTGCATCTGTAATGTCAGCCGCCAAAACACTGTTGAACTCTATCCCGATATGCTTCAAAAGTTCCTGCCGGATATCCTGATTACTCAGATCAAAATCTGCAAGGCTCATATATGTTTTATCAGACCCTTTTAAGGAGTATATAACCAGGGCAAGAAGCCTGAGCACTCCACGGGTTCGCTGGAAAGTAGGAAAGCTCCCCCACCGATGATAGAGTACATCAACAACTTCAGGCATGAATGGATAGGATGCCATAAACCTCTCTCTGTATTCGCTCGGTTGAACACCAGCAGGGATGATACCCTCTTTTTCAGAATAGTCTATAAACGCACCGACAACACTTTTCGCTTCATCTTCATTTAATGAACTAAAAAGCCTCCTTCGAATAATCTTGGTGATCTCACTTTCCTGCAAGGGTGTGTAGATTTTCTCCACCCTTCCTGCTACCTTTTGAAGCTGCTGAAAAAGTCTTTCAGCGCTTTCATCATAATGTTCAATGATACTTGATGGAAGAGTGAGGATAAGAGAAACCTTCTCCAATGTACCCACGACTTCAGTAAGCTCCTGCATAAACGCCATAGTCTGTTGAGCTAGTGTAGTGTCTCCCACCCTTACACCGGCTGCTTTTGTTGTGTACTCCAATACTTCATCCATCAAAATGATAAGAGGCTGGTGAGCATAGAGAAGTTCCCGTATTGCCTCTTTTCCCGGTGCAACTTGGCCTGAAAATATTTTCATTTCCCCTGTTAACTGTTTCTCAAGAAGTCCCCAAAGGGTTATTTCAGGGCCAAGTGCTGTTCCAACAACCACTACTTTTTTTACTCTCCACTCTTCAGCTTTATGGTACATTGCAATAAGCGCATGAGTTTTTCCTCCACCAAAGGGTGTCTGTACCTGGACAACAGGATCTCCACCCTTTCCCTTGAGACGTTTTTCAACGATCGAAAGGAGATTTTTCAGGCCATCTGTAAGGTAGGTTTTATTGAAA
>CAZENC010000476.1:0-2514 GCA_964513115.1 uncultured Desulfobacteraceae bacterium
CTTACATGATAAAGCGGGTCCGGAAGATGGGATTCGGCCTTCCTGTAGAACCGGCTGGTGCATTCTACATGCTCGTTAATGCCAAGCACCTTTCTGAAAGTTCATACGAACTCGCATTTGAAATCCTTGAAAAGGCCAAAGTCGGCGTAACCCCCGGGATCGATTTCGGACAGAACGCTGAGGGTTATCTCAGACTATCTTATGCCAATTCCCTTGATAATATAAAAGAAGGCCTCAAAAGGCTCGAGAAATATCTGAATAGAAGGTGAGTTGTTTCAGGACAGTCTTGTCCAAAAACGGTTGCTATGAATCCTTAGGAAACAGAATGTTACCCAAACCGCATGTAGTGGACACGTGGCTTCAGGCGCAGGGCGCAAGGCAAGAGGTAGAATTATCGCTATTGAAATGTTTTTCCCTTGCGCCTAATGCCTTGAGCCTTGAGCCGTAACTAATATTATGGATGCCACTTTTCTTATAAGCGCCTTTCGTGAAAACCAGTATCCACCTCCTGACAGGGCGGAAATTGCCTTTGCCGGCAGGTCTAATGTGGGCAAGTCCTCCCTCATAAACGTCCTTGTTAACCGAAAAGGCCTGGCCAGAACCAGCTCGAAACCGGGAAGGACCCAGTCAATTAACTTTTTCAGCGTCGACAAAGCATTATACATGGTAGATTTGCCCGGCTATGGCTTTGCCCGCGTTCCGGTCAAGGTAAAAAAATCCTGGAAACATATGGTGGAGACCTATCTTCGTACGCGATCAAATCTCAAAGCAGTAGTGGTGATACTTGATATAAGGAGAGAGCCCTCTTCAGGCGATCTGGAACTTTTAGGTTGGTTGAAATATTATGATATACAAACCATTCTGGTGCTCACAAAGGCGGATAAACTATCCAGGCAAAAGGCCAAAATGAGGGCTGATAATATAGGAAGCAATTTAGTTGATATTTCTCCTGTCTCCCCCACTCTTTTTTCCGCAAAAACAAAAGAGGGGAGGGAAGCAATATTGACGATTGTAAAACAAATTACCGGTTGCGAGTTAAAAGTTTAACTGCGACGTCATAAAAAAAGATGTGGCATTATGAAGGCCTGAAAACCCTGACTTTTGAAATGCCTTATCTTTCAGCTAATCTTACTAGATAAAAAACCGAGTTCTATTTGCTTTGGGAAGTGAGTCCGTAAGCCTTTATCTTTTTATGAAGATTGCTCCGCTCAATGCCTATGGCTTCGGCTGTCTGTGAAATATTTCCGGCAAACTCCTTGAGCTTGTTCTCAATAAAAACCCTCTCGAACTTACTCCTTGCCGCTTTAAGAGTATCAACCACAAAAGCAGATTCAAAGCCCTCCCCTGTATCTGTGGAACCGTTGAAAGGTGCCGGGATATTCTTAGCCTGAATCACCTCCCCGGGAGTCATGATCATAAGCCGTTCCACCAGATTCTTGAGTTCCCTGACATTGCCGGGCCAGTCATATTTTTTCAAGCTGTTAATAGCTTCTTCCGAAATCTTCTTTGGTTCCATATTGGTATTTCGTAAAAATTCCTTTAAAAATTCTTCTACTAACTCAGGGATGTCCTCCACACGCTCCCTCAATGGGGGAACCCTCATGGGAATGACATTCAACCGAAAGTAGAGGTCTTCCCTGAAAGTACCGCTCTCTATTTCCACCTCCAGGTCCTTGTTGGTGGCTGCAATCACCCTAACATCCACTTTGATTGTCCGGGTGCCGCCTACTCGCTCAAATTTCTGCTCCTGCAAGATTCTCAGGGTCTTGGACTGTGCCTTAAGGCTCATATCACCTATTTCATCCAAAAAAATAGTACCATCACTTGCCTTATCAAATTTACCCTTCCTCATAGTGGAAGCGCCTGTAAAGGCTCCCTTTTCATGCCCGAAGAGCTCACTCTCAATCAAATCCTCCGGAATAGCCGCACAATTAACCTCCACCATTGGCTTATGGCTCCGCTGGCTTAGCCGATGAATGGTATGGGCCACTATCTCCTTTCCAGTACCGTTCTCTCCCGAAATGAGGACCCAGGCATTTGTGGGGGCTACAATCCTGATCTGTTCCTTAAGCTGGGTAATCGCTTTGCCATTACCGGTTAGATTATATTTGTCCTTTTCTTTCTCTTTAAGAAGGCTTATCTCCTCCTCAAGCCTGTAATAATCAAGCGCGTTATTTACGGATAAAAGAAGTTTCTCAAGAGAAAGTGGTTTTTCAATAAAATCATACGCGCCAATCTTCGTGGCCTTTACCGCCGTCTCAATAGTGCCGTGCCCGGACATCATTACTACCTGTAAATGAGGATAGCCTTCCTTAACTTTCTGAAGCGTCTCGATTCCATCCATTCCAGGCATCCAAATATCCAAAAGGATTAAATCCGGTATCACTTCCTGGATCTTCTCTAATGCCTCGGCCCCGCTCTCTACCGTGATTACTTCAAACCCTTCGTCCGCAAGAATACCTTCCAGGGACTCAAGTATGCTCGTTTCGTCATCTACAACCAAAACTGTTCCGG
>CAZENC010000477.1:0-2500 GCA_964513115.1 uncultured Desulfobacteraceae bacterium
TGCCGCCTGTAAAACCGCAGCCTCTTTTCCAGCAATAGATATTCTCTCCGCAGCCTCTCTTTTCTTTAAGATGCTAACATCGTCGGCGTCAACATATTCTATTGCGTTTACCTCACAGAACCGTACACACTGGGGGTCACCGTCACAGAGGTCGCACTTGAATACCTTTTTGTCAATAGTATTAAAACTCATGGCGCCGAAGGGACAGACGGCAACACACGAGCGGCACCCGATACACACATCATAGTCAACCACTACCCGACCAAGTTCCTCATCACGGGAGATGGCTTTTACCGGGCATACATTCATGCACGGGGCGTCCTGACACTGCTGGCATGACATGGGGATATACAGTCCTTCCGACTCCCACTTCATTACCTTTATTCGACTTCGTGCGGGATTGGATATTCCATCATGCATTACCGCACAGACAAGTTCACACAGCCGGCACCCGGTGCACTTATCGTAGTTTATTACCAAAACTTTACCCATTGGTTCCATTGATTCGCTCCTTTCAGACAATCACACTAAGTGAGAAGGCTCTTTATTTAGACCGAGTTTTTTCAATCTTTCCGGTGTGGGAACACCGTTTTTATCTAAACCTTTGTGCTCGTAGAATTCATCAATCATCTGAATAAATTTTTTCTTATCGATCTTCTTGCCAACGACATCTATGGCTCCCCGCCTGCAGGGTTCGTCAAAATAGCGATGGTTCAACATATCGCCTTTCTTGAGATCGTCTCTTGTCAGCCCTTCTCTCAGGTTGAAGAGCCTTTCAATCATGTTACACCTTACAGCTACGTCCCAGATTTCCTCAGGGGTCATTTCGAGCCCGGTATTGTACAAGATTACTTTTGACCAATCCTCGAAATTGGGGAGAGTCGCTCCCAGGAAAGTTGTATGGTATTTACAGATCCCGAGGCAATCTACCCCCATGTAACAGTTCTCCTGCCAGAAGACCTGCCAGGGTTTACCGATATACTCCGTATGCTCGGAGCTTAACGGGCCATCATAGGCAACCGGGTTACCATAAATCTTCCTTAACACCTCTTCCGGCAGATGGTATAGGTCAATGGCCGGTCTGCTCCTCAAATGGTCAGAGCCTCTCGATCCCGTGGCAATATTAAGTGCCAATCCAGGGGTCGCCCTTTCATCCGAGTGGAGATTGCTCATACCTTTGACCTGAATAAGATAATCAAAGGAATTCTTGCCTATCTTTTCCGAGGCTGGAATGCCTCCGTCTGCAAGGGTATCTCCCAGCCAGCCCTTCCTGAAAGCGATTCGTTCGATCATCTCTATAACCGCATCGTCATTTCCAAACCTCAGATCAATTCCATCTGTTTCTTTGCTTGTGATGATGCCCAGTTCATAAAGCTCCATGGCCCAGGAGATAAGGCTCCCTGTTTCGAGATTATCCATTCCGAACTTGTCAACCAGATGATTTCCTACAAGAACCGTGAGGGCCCTGGGTGTGTCCGTCTCCCCGCCAAAAGCGCCCTGGGATGTATATTCCGGTCCTTCATCATATACGCCCGCATAGGGGCCTTCCGGGATCTTATACTGTGCCCGGCAATGAACCTGGCATCCGAAACAACCCGTCATATGGTAGGGCCCCATGGTCTCCTCGCAGATTTCATCAATCCGTTCGGGTTCGATGTCATCCGCATACTCACACTGGTTATATTGAAAATTCCTGCACCTGATGCCTCCCCAGGAATTGGTAGCTCCCCAGATGAAAGGTGTCCCCAAGGCCCCCTGGGTCTGATTTACTTTGGCGCTTACAATTTGATCTATGAAACGCTTATTGTATTCCAAGGCTTCTTTTGGCCGGGCTATTTTAATGTCCATGGTTCCGCGTACCGACACGGCCTTAAGGTTCTTGGAGCCAAAGACGCATCCCATCCCCGATCTGCCACCGGAGTTTTTAATTCCGGTCATTACATTGGCGAACCTGACCAGGTTCTCGCCGGCAGGACCACAAACGACGCTTTTGACCTCCTGATCACCCAGGTCTTCCCTGAGTGCCCACTGTGATTCTGTTACTGTTTTACCCCAAATTTCACGGGCATCGCGAATCTCGATTTCACCGTTGTGGACATAGATATAGACCGGGTGTTTGGCCTTGCCCTTTATGACAAGGTGATGAAAGCCTGCCCAGGCTAATTCAGGTGCGAAAAAACCGCCCATGTTCGCACTGCCAAGCAAACCTGTTAAGGGTGATTTTGCCATGACATGAGTTCTGGCGGTTGCTGAAGCACATGTCGCTGTCAAGATACCCCCACTTATCATAAGGGTATTTTTGGGTCCCACGGGGTCACAGCCTTTTTCTGTATGATTATAAAGCAGATATGCATCCAGCCCCCTGCCGCCCAGAAATTTTTTCCTTACATCAAGTGGGATAGGTTTTGTCTGGATATCACCTGTGGTGAGATCGATATATGCTATCTTTCTGTCTAACGGCATATTATTTTACCCCCATTTCTTTTAATTTTGCTTCTGC
>CAZENC010000478.1:0-2497 GCA_964513115.1 uncultured Desulfobacteraceae bacterium
TCGAGGGTAAGGAAATCAGCTTCGCCCAGCTCAACGAGTCGGTGAACAAGCTCGCGAACGGGCTTTTAGACTTGGGGATCCAAAAAGGGGACAGGGTGGCCATCATGCTGCCGAATATCCCCGAGTTCGTGTACTCCTTCTATGCGCTCCAGAAAATCGGCGCCGTCGCCGTTCCCTTCAACACGATGTACAAGGGCCGCGAGGTCATACACATACTGAACGACTCCGGCGCGAAGGCAATCATCGCACTCACCAACTTCGCCCCGCTCATCAACGAGATCAAGCCCGACGTTCCGACGCTCGAACATATTATTCTCACTGGAGAGCGGACACTCGTCTTCGTCCATCCGGAATCCACCATCTCGCTCCAGATGGTGCACGAGAAGGGCTTCTTTAGCGACACCGACTCGGCCTACAGGCGAATAGGGGAGATTATTGTCGAGGCGCTCAAGAGCTTCGGCGTTTCCGGCGCATGGTACAAGCACCGGGGCTCGGTTCGGGTCGGCGGGAAAAAGATCGCAACATGCGTCATCTCCGAGGTTGAGAGCCTGGAGATCGTGAATGTTATTTGCTTTCTCGGCCCCCTCGTCACCGACGATTTCTTCAAGGTCATATGGGTCCCCCCGGAGGTGAAGGACAAGGTGCTCGAGCCGATCACCTCCGTCGAGGAGGAGACGGGCACGCGGCCGGATAAGGATAGGTTCAAGTCCTCTGTACTCGCCATCTTCTCGGAAAAACTCGGCGTCGAGATAGAAGAGGGCCCGCTGAAGCGCGACGAGCTCTTTGCCTACGAGAAGCAGCGGGCGATAGCGAACAAGACGTAATATTCACTTCCATTATATTTTCTTTTTTAGTACCTTAATAACAGAATATATCTCTCGAACGGGAGGCCCCTGAAATGAAGAAGGTAGCAATCGGCTGCGACCCGAATGCTGTAGAGATGAAGGAGATCGTGAAGGAACAGCTTCA
Source organism: uncultured Desulfobacteraceae bacterium (assembly GCA_964513115.1). Classification (GTDB taxonomy): domain Bacteria; phylum Desulfobacterota; class DSM-4660; order Desulfatiglandales; family Desulfatiglandaceae; genus JAFDHL01. Next base: position 970 of record CAZENC010000478.1, read on the forward strand.
GGAGCTCGGGTACGAATACGAGGATTACGGAAGCGATGATTCGATATATGCGAACGTCGCATTCACGGTCGCCGAAGCCGTTGCGAAAGGCACGCACGACCGCGGAATCCTGATCTGCGGGACCGGGATCGGGATGTGTATCGCGGCGAACAAGGTGCCGGGCGCATATGCGGCCCTGTGTGCCGACTCCTACTCGACTGAGCGGTCGAGAAAGAGCAACAACGCGAATATAATGACCATGGGGGCGCAGACCATAGGACCGCAGCTCGCTAAAACTCTCGTGAAGGTCTGGATGGAGTCCGAGTACACGCCCGGCGGACGGTCGGAGCCGAAGATACAGCGTATCTATGAGTACGCGAAAGAGCACCGGACGTAAACGTATGTAGATCGAAGGAGCGACTTTCAATGCTGACACCACAAGAAATACACAAGTTTGAAAAGATCACCCTGCAGGTGAGAAAAAACATACTCCGGGAGATCAAAGCCGGCAAGATGGGACATATCGGCGGCGCCCTGTCCATCGCCGAGATCATCACAGTGCTGTATTTTAAAATAATGAATATCGATCCGAAGAAGCCCAAGATGTGCGATCGTGACAGGTTTGTGCTCTCCGCCGGTCACAAGTGCCTCGCGCTCTACGCGGTACTCGCCGAGCGCGGTTTCTTCGATCACTCAGTCTTAGACACCTACGGATCGCTCGGTTCGAAGCTGCCCGGCCACCCGGACATGCACAAGCTTCCCGGTGTCGAGTCCAACACCGGTGCGCTCGGCCACGGTCTCTCGATCGCGGGCGGCATGGCGATGGGCCTTAAGATGGACGGCCTCGACTCGAAGGTGTACGTCATCATGGGAGACGGCGAGCTCGCCGAAGGCTCCAACTGGGAGGCGGCTGCGGCTTCGAGCCATCACAAGCTCGACAACATGCTCGTATTCGTAGACCGGAATTCGCTGCAGATTTCGGGACGCACGGTAAACGTGATGAGCTATGAGCCGCTTGAGGAACGGTGGCGGTCGTTCGGCTGGGGAACGAGAGTGATAAACGGCCACGATATTCAGGCGATAGATAAGGCCGCGGAGGAGTTTCCCTTCGAGAAGGGGAAGCCTTCCGTGGTGATCGCCGACACGGTGAAATCGAAAGGCATCTCTTTTGCGGAAGACCGGGTGGATTTCCACTACTGGAAGGCAAAGGATGAAGAGATCCGGCAGGCGGAGCAGGATTTCTCCCAGATCGACAGGAGGCTTGAGGAATGAGCGAGAGCAAGGACCCGAGAAAAACATTTGGTGAGGCTCTGGTCGAGGTCGGGGAGAAGTACGGCAATATCGTTGCCTTATCGGCCGACAGCTCGGGCGGGTCCGGTATGACCCCCTTCAAGGAAAAGTTCCCGGATCGCCACCTGGAGTTCGGCATCATGGAGCAGGGTGTGATAGGGTTCGCCTCCGGTCTTGCGACTACGGGTAAGATCCCGTTCGTTGTGGCGATTGCACCGTTCGTGACCGCGAGACCGTTCGAGATGTTCCGGAACGACCT
>CAZENC010000479.1:0-2492 GCA_964513115.1 uncultured Desulfobacteraceae bacterium
AGCTGGTGGAAGACATCCGGGAACGTGCTGTGGGGCAAGAAGTCCTTCAGAGTTTAACTCCCGGCCAACAGATAATAAAGATTGTAAATGAAGAGTTGGCCAGATTGATGGGCGGTGACAAACAGGGACTTGAATTTCCGGGCAGGACGCCCCATTGCATTATGTTAGTGGGTCTTCAGGGTTCAGGTAAGACCACAACTGCAGCCAAGCTTGCGGGGTTTATCCGCAAGCAGGGCAGAAAGCCCTATCTTGTCCCGGCGGATGTCTATCGGCCTGCTGCCGTAGATCAGTTAAGAAAGTTGGGCTTAGAGATTGGTGTGCCGGTTTATCCTACAGATTCGGCTCTAAAGCCAGAAGAGATTTGTCTGGATGCATTATCAAAAGCAGGCGGAGTGGGTGCTGATTTATTAATTATCGATACGGCCGGCCGTCTTCATATAGACGAAGCCTTGATGGAAGAGCTAGTGAGGATCAAGGACAAAATGCATCCCAGTGAAATACTCCTGGTGGCGGATGCCATGACCGGGCAGGATGCAGTCAATGTTGCCGGACACTTTAATAGGAGCCTGGATATTACAGGTGTAATTCTTTCCAAGATGGAAGGGGATGCAAGAGGCGGCGCTGCATTGTCCATCAAGGCGGTGACCGGCAAACCGATTAAATTTGTCGGTGTCGGAGAGAAGATGAATGCCCTGGAGCCTTTTTACCCGGATAGAATGGCTTCTAAAATCCTGGGCATGGGAGATGTGCTTTCTCTTGTTGAAAAGGCTCAGGCCGAGTTCGATGAAAAAGAGGCTGGGAAACTTGCGAAGAAGCTAAAGAAAAACGAATTTGATCTTGAGGATTTCCGGTCCCAGTTGAGGCAGATGAAAAAGCTGGGATCTCTCGATCAGATTTTGAGTATGTTGCCGGGAACCGGGCAGATGAAGAATCTACGGAAATTGAAACCGGACGGGAAAGAATTGATCAAGGTTGAGGCCATCATTAATTCTATGACAAGGGAAGAGAGAAGGAACTATAAGATCATAAACGGAAGCCGAAGGCAGAGGATCGCGCGCGGCAGCGGCAATAGAGTTCAAGATGTTAATCGTCTTTTGAAGAATTTTGCTCAAACAAAAAGGATGATGGAGCATGTCAGCAAGAGAGGCTTTGCCGGTATGGAGTCTTTTTTGAGATAGCGCGTTTTCAATGAATAAATTAAAGTTGTTATTGTTAGGGGGTGGTAAAGGCAAATGGCAGTTAGTATAAGGTTGACAAGGATGGGGGCTAAAAAGAAACCCTTTTATCGCATGGTCGCAGCTGATTCGGAAGCACCGCGTGACGGCAAGTTTATAGAGATATTAGGATATTACGATCCAATGAAGGATCCGGCGGTGATAAAGGTTCAAGAGGATAAAGTAAATTACTGGCTGGAGAAAGGGGCGATTATTACGGAGTCGGCGAGGGCCCTTTTAAGAAAGCAAGGATTGCTGAAGTCTCATTAAACCGGAAATTGATGTGACGTGGTGGTGAAGTCAAACATGGAGGTGAGCGAGATGAAGGACTTGATTGCGTACATCGCGAAAGCGCTAGTGGATAAGCCAGAGGAGGTCGCCGTCACGGAAATAGAAGGAGAACAGACCTCTGTTATTGAGCTGAAAGTGGCTAAGGAAGATCTGGGAAAGGTCATAGGCAAACAGGGTCGCACGGCACGGGCTATGAGAACAATTCTTAGTGCAGCCTCCACAAAGATAAAAAAGCGATCCGTTTTGGAGATCATAGAATAGTTTTGGCCCAGGTTTCACCCGGTAGTTTGATCCTTGTGGGGAAGGTAATCCGGCCTCACGGGTCTAGAGGACTCCTTCGTATATTGCCCTACGCGAGGGGAGAAGCTTCTTTTACAGATGCTGGGAGTCTCTTCCTCAAATCCATTTCGTCAGGTGAAATCCGCGAACACAATTTGATTTCAATAAAACCGCATAAGAATTTTTTCTTGATGGGGTTGGAGGGATTAAATTCCAGATATGATGCGGAAGAATATAGTGGGTCAGAAATACTTGTAAGGAAAGATGCCCTTAGCTGTGAGGAGGATGAATTTTTTTGGTTTGAGCTATTGGGCCTTGATGTTTTCCTGGACACTGGAGAATATTTAGGGAAGATCTTTCAGATTATTCCCGCAAAGGGTAATGATATATATGTTGTTAAAGGGGAAACCAAGGAGATTTTGATTCCCGCAACATATGAGGTTATTAATAAGATAGACCTTGAAGGCAAAAAGATGATTATTTCTGCAATCGAGGGATTATTGGATTTGAATGAGGTTTGATGTCCTTACCATATTCCCTGACATGTTTACCGCCCTTTTAAGCGAAGGTGTCTTGGGACGGGCGGTCAAAAAAGGGATAGTACGTGCGAGAATTATAGATATTAGAGATTTTGCAAGAGGTGTCCATAAGACCACAGATGACCGTCCCTATGGCGGTGGTGACGGGATGGTCATGAAACCAGGACCC
>CAZENC010000480.1:0-2490 GCA_964513115.1 uncultured Desulfobacteraceae bacterium
AATTCGGTTGGGAGATGTACCCCATAGGGCGGAGTACATCGCCGGAAGAAGTACCTTATGGATCGCTATTAGGGCTGGTACTTATTTATTGATTCGTTGTGCCTCCACGTACCGTGCCCAACACGAAAAACGGGAAAAGGGGCATTCCTACCACGGCCTTTATAGATTTATGCTTGAAATTTACTCAACTACAGCTTTATATTTTTTAATTTGATTTCATTCCTGCTTTTCTTGTATTTACAAGATACGTTAGGTGTAAAGTAATAGTGAATTTGATATACGGGCAAATTATTTTTTGGGTTTGCCCTGGCAGGGGAGGTTAACAGGTCCTGTATATTTCGCTACACAAAAGGGGAATTTTTATCAACTTTTCAAGGAGGTGACAAATGAGTTACTTAAGCCGCAGAAATTACAAAGCAAAGGTAAGGTTGACTACTTGGGTTTTCCTCTCTGTTTTCTTGATGTGTGCGTATATTTGCACCAGCAACCCTGCCCCAATCCAGGCAGCGGAGAAAGGTCAAATTACACTCACATTGGTAAGCGGTTGGCCGATAGACCACGGGGGAAATATCAAACTAAAAGAGTTCGTTAAGCGGGTGAATGAGAAAGGTAAAGGAAAGGTATTTATCGACTTTAAAGGCGGTCCCGAGATAGCAGCAATGACGGTAAGTCCGAAGCTTCTCAGGGATGGTGTCTTTGATCTCGCTTCCACCACCCCGGGTTATTATGCAGGGCTCTGTCCCGTATCTGTTACAGGGTACTATGCGCCCTCAGATCCTGTCCTATTGAGGAAAATCGGCTACTACGATCTCATGGATGAGGTTCATCGTAAAAAAATGGGTTGTGCATTTTTGGGTCAGTTATGGCGAGGCGAGAAGTTCGTAATACTATCAAAAAAACCAATTAAGAGCGCTGATTTTTCCGGGTGGAAGATGCATTCAATTCCCATCTTCACTGCCGGACTCAAAAAACTTGGAGCAGCGACGGTAGCCCTTGCACTGCCGGAGTTTTACACGGCCTTAGAAAGAGGAGTTGTAGATGCGATTCCCCTGCCTATGGGAATGGTTCCGCTTGACGCAAAGCTTTACGAGGTTTCTAAATATATCCTCCACCCGCCTATTCCTATTACGACCTCTAATTCTTTTTTGGCAAACGCAAAACGCTGGGATGGGCTCCCTTCAGATGTAAAAAAACTGATTATGGACACGGTCATTGCCCTGGAACCAGAGGTGTATGATTTCTATTCAAAAATCATGTATACGGCGGAGGCAGAACTCGTAAAAAAGGGTATGGAGGTAACTGAGTTGCCGCCGGAAGAGGCGAAGAAGTATTATTATGCATTCACCGAATATACTTGGGAGATATTTTGCAAAAAGTTTCCTGAATATGGACCCAAAGTTTATGAGATGTGTAAGCCCTATCTTAAGTACTAGGTAGCGTCCATCCAGAAACAACCAATTTCTGGATGGAGCTTTCAGCGGTCATCAATAAGACAACACCTTGTTTTTATTGTCCTTTATTGAAAGCCGAAAGCTGATGGCTGATAGCACTCATCCAAAAACGCTGGTTTCTGGATGAGCACTAGGTAGGTATGTCAATATAACGAAAAAGATGCTGTCTTTTATTTTGAGTTCCCACAGGATAGGATAGTGCTCCATTTTATGAAGTTAGTTCTTCCCTAAAATCTTTTTCTACTGACAGAAAAGAATCCAATGGTTAAACAGACACCAGAAAAAGATCACAATGAAAAACCCAGGAAAGGCCTTGGAAAGTTATCAAAAATATTTGACGCTATACTAACAGTGACGGCCTATTTGTCAGGATCCCTCATTATCATAATGATGCTCTCTATAAGCTATGAAGTGGTAATGAGATACTTTTTTAACTCCCCTACGATTTGGGTGATTGATTTCTCCGGTTATATGCAATATGCCGTCGTTTTGCTGGGGGCTGCCTGGGTGCTAAAGAACGATGGTCATTCTAAAATTGACGTTGTTTCTAACCGTTTTCACGGAAAAAAACGATTAATCCTTAACCTGTTCACTTATTCTATCGGCCTCATAGCCTGCGCCTTATTTTTTTGGAAGGGCCTCGAAGCGACCTGGGAGGCCTACCAGCGAAGTGAATTTTTGTATCGCGAGGTGGAGATCCCTACTGCCCTTCTTCTTGCGTTTTTTCCCCTTGGCTTTTGTATGCTTTGCATACAGTTTGCCCGCGAGATATACAATCGCTTGCGGGAACTTTTAACCGCTCATATCTGATTTATAGGAACCCCAGCACCGGGATTTAAAAGTGGACTGGTATTATATTCTTCTTATATTGATAGCCGTGCTATTTTTTCTCCTGCTTTCGGGAATGCCGGTGGCATTTGCCTTTATGGCGCTGAATTTTGTTGCCCTATACTTCTTGATGAATGGGGTGGAGAGCTTTTCGCTGGTGGTACACAGCGCCTTTAATATACTGAATAATTTCATGATGGCTCCCATCCCA
>CAZENC010000481.1:0-2488 GCA_964513115.1 uncultured Desulfobacteraceae bacterium
ACTTTTCTTCTACAGTTGAGAGGGGGTCACTGGCCGCAAACCCGCATCAATCAAGGATCGAGTTTTTGAAAATCTCAGAACGTAGTGCCACAGAAAAACTATTTTAGCCTTGACATATAAGAATCTTTGCTGTATTTTGGAAGTGTCCTAACAAGGAGGCTTCCATGTTTGCACGTTTAAAAAACTCTGGCCGGTACCAGTACTTGCAAATCGTTGAAAATCATAGGGAAGGCCGAAAAGTTGTTCAACGAGTTATATCTACCATTGGGCGATTAGATAGACTTCATGCCAAGGGCGACGTTGAGACTTTGGTACGATCCCTTGCCAAGTATAGTGAGAAAGTTTTGCTAGTTTTGTCTGGTGAAAGTGCCCCTTCGGCCCAGTCCAAGAAGGTAGGTCCGAGCTTAATCTTTGAACGGCTTTGGAAAGAACTGGGCATCAAGAAGGTCATCAAACGGCTTTTAGGTGAACGGAAATTTGAATTTGATGTAGAAAGGGCCATCTTTCTTACCGTGCTTCACAGGCTCTTTGTCTCGGGATCTGATAGATCCTGTGACAAATGGCGGCGCGATTATGTGATCGAAGGGGCGGATAATCTTTCTTTGCATCATATATACCGTGCAATGGCTTTTCTTGGCGGAGAAGTTGCCGACCAGAAGGGTGCGACAGCCTTTGCGCCAAGATGCATCAAAGACGTTATTGAAGAGGATATGTTTTTTGAACGCCGCAACCTCTTTTCAGGTCTTGATCTGGTGTTCTTTGACACTACTTCCATCTACTTCGAAGGGGCTGGTGGTCAGAGCATCGGCAGAAGGGGCAACAGCAAAGATCACCGTCCAGACCTCCATCAGATGGTTGTCGGTGTTATCATAGATGACGATGGCACACCGATGTGCTGTGAGATGTGGCCTGGCAATACGACTGACGTAAAAACACTGATCCCAATAGTTGATCGGCTCAGGGAAAGGTTTCGAATAAATCGATTCTGCGTTGTAGCTGACCGTGGCATGATCAGTGCTGATACCATGGAAAAACTGGAAGACCCGGATCGACACATTCCCTACATTCTTGGAGCCAGGTTGCGTAAAGTCAACGAGATCAAGCGTGACGTCTTATCTCGGCCAGGTCGGTACAAAGAGGTCTATGCCGAGGGTAAAAGCTCCAAAGATCCAGCACCGCTTAAGGTTAAAGAGGTTTGGATAAATGACAACCGCTACGTTGTCTGTGTCAACACAAAGCAAGCACGCAAGGATTCCGCAGATCGTAAAGCCATTATTGATGCCTTAGCAGAGCGGATCAAGAAGGGTCCCAAGGATATGATTGGCAACAAAGGATATCGAAAGTATCTCAAAGTAACCCCAGGTGGTATTACCGTGGATCAAGACAAAATAGCTGCCGAAGCAAAATTTGACGGCAAATGGGTATTGAAGACGAATACTGATTTGCCGACAGAAAAGGTAGCGTTAAGATACAAAGAACTCTGGCAGGTGGAACACGTTTTTAGAGATTTGAAATCTATTCTTGAAACCCGGCCTATATATCACAAGGTAGACGAGACCATTAGAGGTCATGTGTTTTGTAGTTTTCTCGCCCTCGTACTTAGGAAAGAACTTGACCGTCGTCTTGTAAAAGCTGGGCATTGTTTTGAGTGGGCTGATGTGAAGCAGAATCTCAAGGCCTTGCAACAGACCGTCATAGAAGATAACGGAAAGACTCTATCTGTTCGCAGTGAGTGCCTTGGCACCTGCGGCAAGGTTTTTCAGGCAGTGGGCGTAGCCATACCCCCCACGATTCGTGAACTATGACAACAGCACCGTTAAAAAGTTTTGTGGTGCCAACGACTTCTTCGGCTGAGCTATGTCGTTGTTATTGCAGAATTATTTTTTGGCAACTGTAGAAGATCAGTTTAACGCTATGTCCATAAATAAAAATAGTGTTTTTGAGTGTATTCTGGTTATCTACATCATGTAAATGACCTTATTGTGGCACTATATGGCAGTCAACGTTGTACTTGCAGTGCTTGCCATATATTTTGAATTCCACGGCGCAAATTTCAACAGAAACAGCATTCCAGGAATGGCAATCAGAGTGCAGGCAATAAAGAAACTTACCCAACCCAGATTTTTGGCAAGAAAGCCAGTCGGGGCTGAGGCCAATACCCTGGGAACACCCATGAGGCTCGTGAGAAGGGCATATTGCGTTGCGGTAAATCTTTTATTGGTAATACTGGCCATAAATGCCATGTAGGCAGCAGTTCCCATACCACTGCTTAGATTTTCAAAGGCAATCACCCCGGACAAGACAGAGACACTATGGCCGATCCGAGCAAGAATGGCAAAGCAGGCAGTCGATATGGCTTGAAGAAAACCAAAAATCCATAGAGAACGATTGATTCCCAGACGAAGCATAAGTACTCCTCCAGTTAAGGTACCGGCGATGACGGCCCAGAAACCAAAGAGTTTCACGATCGCACCGATTTCTGTTTTCG
>CAZENC010000482.1:0-2483 GCA_964513115.1 uncultured Desulfobacteraceae bacterium
AGGGCAGGAAAAACCGGCCTGCGTTGCCGAAGCACTCGGGATGTTCTTCCTGTAGTTGTCTTTTGCCGGAACAGTGCAATAGGCGTCGAGAGAGAAAAGGACGGTTCTTTTTTTTCTTCTTTAATCCCGCTCCTCCACTCTTGAGTCCCTGCCCAAGAACCTGGCGGGGAAGGTGATGAAGAAGGAGTTGAGGGGGGAAAAGGAGAGTAAGGTTTAAAGGAAGATTTGGCCTTAAATTCCTTGTTATTTAATCAGCTTATCAACTCTGCGGATCCATGGTTCAAAACGGCTGCCGTAAGCCACTTCCACATTGTAACGGGGGCCACTGCGCTCACGTCTCTCGGATTTATCTTGAGACAGGATTAAATCGAATATGCTCCGGTACCTGAGCGGCACATTTATTTTATCCACCCGGATATCGGAAATGTGTCCAACCACTTCCTTTTTATTTTTATCAGAGCGGCATTCTAATCTCACGATTCCCGACACGATGATGTATTTTGATCTGTCGTCATAACGTTCTCTCAGTTTGGCAGCATCAAGCCCTGCGTCAATGGCAAAAAGACGGGACGCCATCGTGTACTCTGACTCTAGCCGTTCTTTTGCTTCTTTAAAATGATCTTGCGCCTCTTTGTCTTTTTCCCTTGCCCTCAAGGCGGCCTCAGCCTTTTTAAAAGACTCTTCTGCCCTCTGCAAGGCTTCCTGGTATGCATTTCCATTATACTCAAGCACGATAAAAGCATCTTTGGGCAGCGGTGCTTTTTCCCGCTTTGAATTCGCGCGTGGACAGGTGGATTCATCAATCGTAAAGCCCAATTCAGCTAATTTCTGTGCATTGAACCAGGCCGGCGATCCCCAATTACCATAATAGGCAATACCATCTTCGCTATCTCTTATGATTCTCCACTTCAGCTGAAGTGCGAGGCCGCTGTTCTCGTCATTTGTCTCATAGGGAAGCCTCAACTCCCGTTCTGTAAGTTCTATCACGGCCTCAGGTTTTCCAGATCGATTCGCCGCCACACCCAGGAGAACGATGATGTTAACAGCCAGGAGCAGAGCAAATCCCAACATAAATAACCGGGTAGAAGAAAGAAAGGCTTTCATTGCGCCGTCTCCTGCTCTTTAACCATCTCTGTTTTGCGGAGCCGTTTTAATATCAGCATGGCAAGTACGGCAGTAAGTCCTATGACCAGGAAAAAGAGGTACTTAGGCATCACGTCCCACCACCAGTCATAAAACTTGGTATACAGAAACAGCACAAAAAAGGCATTACCGGTATTGATGACATCGGACCAGTTTTTTCGGATACCGAGCCAGATTGCCGCTGCGCTGAAAACAAACCCTGAAATCTGGTAAATAACCTCCACCGTAGCATTGTTTAAATTAAGGTAGCTGATCATTCCCCAGTTCGCCAAAATGAGCACAGGGATGAAAAAGAGGATCATCCCAAAGACCCTGAAGATCACATCAAAGCCCGAGAATTTCTTGTGAGGGATAAAATACGGCAGAAAGAAGCTCACTACGGCCGGCAGAAAGAAATTCTCCGGGCGCTCCCCGAAATAAATCCAGTATATCCCACTCCAGGTTCCAGCCGCTGCCGACAAAAAACAGGCAAAGCAGATAATCCCCGCTGCCAGGAGCAGGCGCGTATCGGATGCATAGGCAAGAATAAAGGCAAAGGCCCCCCAAGCCAGAAAGGCATTGTATGTAGGGGTGATGTTAAAGATCTGTCCCAGCATGAAGAGATTGAGGACAAAGCAGGCAAAGGCGACCATGCCAAACAGTTTTGAGAAGTAACCTGTAGGCTCACGGCGGGCGGCAACCATGGTGGCAGCCAATCCCATGATGGGCGAGGCAATTAATATGCACACCTGCGCGCCGACTGAGAATCTCCCCCAGAATTGGTAAAAAAGAAAGAAAACGCTGGCCGCCAAACCCAGGGCACCAAGAAAGGAGGCGATTTTCAAGCCGAGGCTTAGCTGTTTTTCACGCTTGCTTGTGTCAACGTCGAAAAAGTCAGAGAGATGTGCAAGAAGCTTTTTATGGTATTCGGTGATAGCAGTGCACTGCCTTTTGTTGAGAGAAATAATCTTTTCATGCTCGATCAATTCTAATTCGGCCTGAAAAGACCTGATTTGGTCGGCTCTTCGCTGCGCATCAATCTTTGACGCCGGAACTGTTTGTTTTATTCCCTTGCCTTTCATCTTGACCTTGATGTTTCAGCTGGGATGTTTATTATCGTATGTCATATCAATTTGACATAAAAAAGTCAATAAAATCTGGCAAAAGCCAATAGGAGGGACATCGTTCAAAATTATCAAGTCTCATCATACCTATAATTAAAGGTCTGCCCTCCGCGCCCAAACTCAGGGGCGAAAGAAATACCAAAACAAAAGACCTGACCCTTCTTCCCCCTGATATAATGCTTACCTCTTGGCAGGGATGCCTTTACCTACCTGTCCGAGCAAGCTCCTCCAGTATCT
>CAZENC010000483.1:0-2481 GCA_964513115.1 uncultured Desulfobacteraceae bacterium
GCGCGTCCGGTCAAATCTCTTGACAATTTCTTCGGTCCGTCCGGCCAATATGGCGTTACGGTCAGAACGGGGCTCATCCTTACCAAGGTTGTTGTGAAATCCATCCATAAGATCTGGATTCATGTCCTGGGCGTAACCCAACATGTTATGGTTCGCGGAATACATAACCACAGAAGGGTGATTCTGTGCCATGCGAACGTAGAATTCGGCATGGCCCGCATATCCGTTGGTGTCGTCCGCCTTGGGCATGTCCCAGTTATAGGACCTTGCATGAGGCAAGGATAATGAAATGAGCATACCCACATCATCCGCTGCCCTCAAAATCTCTTCAAAACCCAGATGAGATCCCGGTTCACAACCATAGTTGTGCGTGTACACCGTGTTGACACCGATCTTTTTCAGTCGCTTCATGGTCTCGAGCGCACCGTCGTAAGAGGCCGAGGCAGGGCCTATCTGGGCATTGTCCAACGGCACTGCAAAGCAAAAAAAACGCGTGCCGTTCAAACGGAAATCCCGGCCATCGATCCATAACTCGCGAAAACCGAAGCGCAGCATTTGAAACGTGTCTATAACTTTGCCGTCTGGGCCAAGCAATGATAACCTGGCCTTATACATATTCTTCGGGGTGTGTATGTCCCAGAGCTTGGAAGGCCTCCATTTATTGGTAAACGCAAAGCGCCCGTTCTTCAAATCAGCGCCTGCGAAACGATTGCTCTTAAACTCCTTGACAATATGTCGGTCATCTATGATCTGAGCACAAATACTGTACGTTTTGCCCACCTCAAGGCCTTTCAGTGCCGTATCGAAGGTGATCTCCCATTTGCGCACTGACGTATCCACCTTTACATCATTGATATAAGTTTTTGCAGGTGTGCTGACAATGAATACGTCTCCGCACAGTCCCCGGCGTGCGACACTAGCTTTCCGGCGTGTGGCACTGTCGGCCGCAGCATATCTTATTATCTCCTTGTTAAGTGGCAATGCCACCGTGTATATCGACAGCACCTGCTTGCTTCCCGTACGACAGACAGAAGTGATATCTACTTCGCCCCATGGAAAGAATATTTCACCCATCTTGTTGCCGTTTACAAATACTACTGCATAGGAATTCAGATATTCCGTATACACAGTAATGCGGCGGCCTGCCCAATCTTGCGGGATAGTGATCTCCCGCTGGTACCATGCCATGTGGCATTTACTCAGATCTTCATTCTTCCAGTCAGGATGCGGATAATTTATTTGTGCCTCCCTGTGCATCCAGTGGCTGGTTCCCGGCCACGGACCCGGGACTTTGAAATAGCCCCACCCGCCTGCCGGTACCTTTTGGGACATTTTTTTTACCGGCTGCCATCGCCATAATCCATTGATGCATATGCGTTCACGAGTGGGTGTTGTTTCCCGGTAGGCCTTGCTCAAATCCCACACAGCTTTTACACCCGGCGGCAGGCAAACATCGGCCCGGGCCTGTGAAAGAGCGGGCAGTGCGCACAAAATAGCAGGAATCGTAATCACCAATGAAAAGCGCCGGGCTGCTTTCATAATATCCTTTTGCATAACGAACCTGTTTTATATACGCGTTCTACGTTCTTGTTAAATATTGATCTAAATCGGTATATCAATGGCAATACCTACAGAAAATCTAATGGAGATACCCGATTCGATGTGGAAATCGCTTATTAAGAATATATTTGAGACCATATTGATTGGAAATGTGCTTTGCTTGGGCTGTAACCTAAATTTAGGTGCTGGATTTGGACCAATTATTACCCCTTGTCTTAGCATATGAAAGATGTCATAATTATTAATATTAAAATTGTTTTGATTTTTCCCTCTATTGTTGTGCATCAAAGTTCTTGCATTTGCATCTCCGTTTTAGTCTCACTCGGAAGGAGATATATATATGGAAAAGGAAATCCAAATAAGGGCATTCTGGGATTCTGAAGCTGAAGTCTGGGTAGCCCAAAGCGCTGATGTTCCGGGCCTTTCTACCGAAGCCGAGACCATGGAAAAACTTATAGCCAAGCTGCAGACTATGATTCCAGAATTGTTACAGGCAAACGGGATGCTCGACGGCGAAAATATTACTGAGATCCCGTTTCATCTTTTGGGTGAAAGGTCAGAAAAGGCCATCAGACAGGTGTAAGTGGCTGACTTTACTCCAGACCTTAAAAAAATGCTCTCCAAAGCTGGTTGCATTTTTGAACGGCAGGGCAAGGGTGATCACGAAATTTGGTTTAGCCCTATAACAAAGAAACGGTTCGTGGTTGATACAAAAATAAAGTCCAGGTACACGGCAAATGGTGTACTAAAACAGGCCGGCCTTCCGAAACGGTTTTAAATTCCCGAGTTCTTGTGCTGCCTTCTTTCCTCTCTCAGCCCACAATTCAACAACTGGCACCGGTTCGGGGCATCCAGGTTATGAAACGAAAATAATCACAGCCAGGGACATGACCAAAAAGGAAAAGCAATTTTATAAAAAGA
>CAZENC010000484.1:0-2479 GCA_964513115.1 uncultured Desulfobacteraceae bacterium
TTGTGCCGTACAATGACAAAAAAATTTAGGATCATAACTTTAGGGTGCAAGGTGAACCAGTATGAGTCCGGTTATATGAAAGAGGAGTTGACTCATGCCGGATGGTTTCAGGCCGCCGATGGGGAGAGAGCAGATGCGGCGATAATAAATACGTGCATTGTTACACAAAGAGCTGCCCATCAATCGAGGCAGGAAATCCGAAAGGCCATCCGGGAGAATCCCGGTGGGTTGGTTGCAGCTATCGGCTGTTATGCACAGGTTTATCCTGATGAGCTTTTGGCCATACAGGGAATCAGGCTTATTGCAGATAACAGGGCAAAGGGAAAACTCACCGAAGTCATTTTAAGTATGGAGAATTTAGAACAAAGGTTAGTTGTTTTAAAAGACTTTGAATCGAAAATGGCCTTTGATTTTCATCCTATAGGGCGTTTTTACGATCGGAACCGCGCCTATTTGAAGATCCAGGATGGGTGCGAGTCTTTCTGTTCGTACTGTATCGTAGCTTTTGCCAGAGGGCCTTACAGGAGCCTAGCGCCTGAAAAGGTTTTGTCCATGATAGCAAGCTTGGCGCGAGAAGGTCATAGGGAGATCGTTCTCACCGGCATCCATCTTGGAAAATATGGTGTGGATTTAAACGGGAATATGAATCTTAATAACCTGCTTCTCGCCATCGGCAGGGAAGGTTTTCCGGTCCGTATTCGGCTGAGCTCAATCGAACCCAATGAGATAGATCAGGATCTTATTGAGATGGTGGCCTCTTATAAATGGCTTTGCCGGCATTTTCATATAGCACTGCAATGCGGGGACGACAGAGTGTTGAAAAGAATGAATCGTCATTATACTACCAAAGAGTTTGTAAAGCTCATCAGGTCCATCCATGCTTCAATCCCGCTTGCGGCGATCGGCATTGATGTTATGTCCGGATTTCCAGGGGAAGACCCCTCGGCACATCAAAACACATGCTCCATTATCAGAGATTTGCCAATATCTTATCTCCATGTCTTTCCCTTTTCACCCCGTAAAGGAACAGCCGCTTTCGACTTTGACGGCCGGAATGATCCAGGGGTTATTAAAAAAAGGGCCGCAGAGTTGAGGGCAATCGGGCTGGACAAGAGGGCTGAATTTTATGGCAGATGTCTGGGGAAAGAATTTCCAGTTCTTGCCGAGGGGTGGTATTCGAAAAAAAAGGAAATGATGAAAGGTACAAGCGACAATTACCTGGCGGTGTTATTTTCTGCTTCTTACGACCTCAAAGGCCGGATTGTTACCGTTTTTATGGAGCGTATCGATAACAACAAAGTATTCGGTTCTCCCGTTTAGAGCACCTCTGTCAAGCGAATAGTTTCTCCCGTACAAGAAAAACTGATATTTTGTATTTCCCGTGCCTTGCTCATGCCCTGAACGGAATGTGATCGTGGCCTTTTTTACCCGCCTTCGCAGAAAGCCCCGTCCGGAAGGGCAGGGATGAATGCGAAAAGGGTATCCGCCATAGCCTTGGCGAAGGCGGATCTGCTTCGGCGGGTTCCGCAGAAGATGTGAAGATGCCCCGCGGCTTGCCGCGGGGAGCTTCACTCGATGGATTAATGCATATCCTGAAGAGCTGAAACCAAAGAAGTTCATAGGCAGGTATAGGGCTGATAATTTTTATTGGTGGAAAGACGCGGAGCTTGGAGAATATCAAGCTTACTGGGGAGGGGAGGTTGCCGCAAATATGTTGACCGAATACTTGAAACCGGAAAAGATTACCATCTATACGAGACAGCCGCTTGGTGATTTAATGCTGAAAAATAAAATCCGAAAAGATCCGAAAGGCAACATCGAGGTGTTCGAGGTATTTTGGAAATTTGAATACGAATGGACCTATAAAAATCTGGTACCGCCTATCTTAATTTATGCCGATTTAATGGCCACAGGCGATCAATCCCATTATAGACTCATTCAAGATATGAGAGACAAAAAATATCATCAAAATGATTTTGATGAAATTTTACAACTACTCGAACACCTAAAAACAGGCATTCTGGAAAGACTTAAATAAGGTATAAATACTCTTTTTAAACACGACTGCTATCGAATCAAATCAAACCGAAACATATAGCAGCTTCCGAACGATTGGATCGAATGATGTCAGACATATCACAGGTTCTTGAGGTGGGTGATATTTTGACCTGAGCGGCTGATATCACAGCCTCTGAGTGGTAATGACTCAAAGACAAAAATGAATATCCCTTTCTAGGCTCTGCATGAGCCGATATTTCCCCAATTCAGGAGCTACGATTAGGGGTCTATGAGTCTTACCAAACCGTATTCATGTCCCTTTCAAGTGAATCAAGTCAGCTGGAAATCTCTGCATTTTTCTATATCGTTGGTGATGAGGAGTCATTCATGTGCCTCAAAGCGACATCAAATCCGCCCCAGCAGTAACAGGATGATTCCTATGCCATTCTTCTCCTTTCTTCTTTCCCATTTCAGCCCTTAT
>CAZENC010000485.1:0-2474 GCA_964513115.1 uncultured Desulfobacteraceae bacterium
CGGTTGCCGTATTTATGGTAGTGCATGATGAAGGCGATAACGAGCGTAATTCCGATGAACCACAAGAGCTGTACAGGAACAACTCCGGCCACGGTACCGGTAAATGCCGAGTTGAAAGCCGGAAACTCCGCTGACTCGAAAGGCTTCTGAAACCCCTGCGACCAGAAAAGGGTAACACCTCTCCAGAACATCATCGCGCCGAGGGTGGTAATGAAAGACGGAATACCGGTCTTTACCGTGATATATCCGTGCCCAAGCCCGATCAAAGTGCCGATACCGAGGGTGAGAATCGCGGCGAGAACAATATGCACACCGGAATCGAACAGCTTGAGGAAGGTAAAACTACAGAATACGAGGATTGACCCCACAGACAGGTCAAACTCACCTGAAATCATGAGCATCCCGACTGCGAGGGCTATGATATTGAACTCCGCCCCGAACGCGAGGAATACATCGAGGTTTTCCCTGCTTGCAAACCGGTGCCCAGGCGACAGGAACCAGAAAACGAGAAACAGGATCAAAAAAATGAAGAACACGTTCAGCGACCGCATTCGAATCAATGAGGCCATGAGACTCTTTTTCATTTTCTTCTGTGGATTTTCCTTCATTACACTTTCTTCCTTACGCCATGTCTACTTTTTCAAGTCGTTTAAATCCCGCCCGCTTATAATGAACTGGCTGAGATGGTCTATTGAGGTTTCGTCCCTCCCAACGTCCGCCACCTTTTCACCATGGGCCAGGATTACAAACCGCTCTGCGATCTGAAACGCATGATACAGGTTATGGGTAATGAATACGACGGATATCCCCTCAGCCTTCAGCTGTGTTATGAACTCCATAACCTGCCGAGATTCCTTTACCGACAGCGCGATAGTTGGCTCATCGAGGATGACGAGCTTTGCCTTGAAGTAGATGACGCGTGCGATTGCAACGCCCTGCCGCTGCCCGCCTGAAAGGGTCTCCACCACGGCCTCGGAATCAGGGAGACTCAGCCCGATATTGAGGAGCGTATTCAGGCTCTCCCGGTCCATCATTTTTTTGTTCATGAACCCGAGAAAACGTGACGGCTCCCTGCCCATGAATATATTCCTCGCAATCGAGACGTGCGGTGCCAGGGCCTGCTCCTGGTACACCGTCTCGATGCCGAGCTTCTTTGCGTCCTTCGGGGAACGGATATGCACCCTCTTTCCCTCGAAGTAGATTTCACCCTTGTCGGCAGGATGAAACCCGGACAGTATCTTGATCAACGTCGACTTTCCGGCACCGTTATCACCGACAAGGCCGAGTATCTCGCCCTCCTTTACCTCCAGGTCCACACCTCTCAGTGCGCACACCTTTCCGAACCATTTATCGATACCCGTCATTCGCACAAGCAGGCTGTCGTTCCCCTTTTCCGAAGATATACCGGCCCTTCCGACCGATTTTTTAGGATCTTCCATTTCTCCCTCCAGGAACGTGACAGGTTATAAGCCAAACCGTCTCTATCAGCGGTACCAACCGTCGTTATCTCGTGCTGTATCTCGTAATATATACATTCAGGACCGCAAACAGGATTATGCCGACTCCAATGAACGCATTTATGCCGAATACGGGAGCTCCCATCAATATCAACCCGTTTTCCATGATCTGTATCGTGAGAGTCCCGAGGAAAATACCGAGAATGCTCCCTATGCCGCCTAAAAGAGAAGTGCCCCCCACAACCGCTGATGCGATTGCCTTCAATTCGAAACCAATACCCTGCGTCGCTGCGAACGATTCTATACGAAGGGCCTGTATCATGCTCATAAAGCTGCACAATAACCCTACGATGACAAAACATGTTATCTTGACCCTGCCGGTATTGATCCCCATTGCCCTTGCCGCGGTTTTATTGTCACCTGTGACGAATATCCAGTTTCCGAATGTGTGGAAATGTAAAAGCAGTCCGAGCAGAATGCTGAAGAATAAAAGCCATAAAATCTGTACCGGAAAGCTCCCCCCTATGCTGCCTGTCATCAACTTTTCGAGCCATGATCCGGGCTCGAGGTAGGCGCGTATGCCTATCGGCATCATCCGGCAGCACACGTACAGTATCCCTCTCCAGAACATCATGGTACCGAGGGTCGCGATAAATGACGGCAGCCTGCCCCTTACGACCAGAAGACCGTTGAAAAACCCCATCAGGGCACCTGTGGCCAGTGTGATCACCACAAGCACGATGAGAGGGGCCCCCCACTCGATAAACTTCACGAATATGAAAGAGCTCATCGGAATGATGGACCCGACGGAGAGATCGAACTCACCACTGATCATCAGCATACCCACACCAAGAGCGACTATCCCCAGGTCAGGGGTGAGCTTTCCAAGAGCGCCGAGATTATTGACCTTGATGAAACTGTGCTGCGGGGTAAAAAAAATGAATATGAGAAGCAGGACCACAAAAACGATGAGTGTGAATGAAACCTTGTAGGAAAATATCCTGCCTAAAAAGGTAC
>CAZENC010000486.1:0-2473 GCA_964513115.1 uncultured Desulfobacteraceae bacterium
GCTTGTACCATAGAACGACTTTATTCGAAGATTCTGCTTAATCCACTTGAAGAAAGGCTCTGCTTGCCGGCGGCAGAGATAAGGCTCTCCTGAAACCAGCGCAGGCACGATGAAGTTGTTTGTAAGGAACGAAAATCTTCACCCACGAGCCTTTAGGGTTGCCCATGAGCCCGACAGGCTGCTAGAAAGAGGGAAGAGATCTTCGATCTGGGGCAATCAATATTCATCATTCATGGTCCCCTCCGGGAGGAGGGCATATCATACTCTTAGCGAAGATTACTCAGCAGAAGAATCAAGGTAAACCAAAGCAAGAGAAATGGTTATTGCCACAAAAGGGGGTGATAGACGGAGTGTTTTGGATTAGGCATCGGAGGCAGGACAATGAGTTAGATGTTGAACCATTAGGAAAACTTCACAAAGGGGAGGCGATTATGAAAACAAAGGCATTAAAAACATTATTGGTGATTTTTGGAATACTTGCAGTGGGAAGCGTTCTAATAAAGCCTGCGGTGGGAAAAGAATATCCAACAAAAACTATTGAAATACTCTGTCCTTATCCCCCTGGCAGTGCCGTAGATATTATGATCAGGCTTGTTGCAGATATTGGCCCGAAATATTTAGGCCAACCGATGGTTGTCGTGAGCAAACCAGGTGCAGCAGGAAGCATAGCGGCAGCCGATGTCATTAGCTCCAAACCCGATGGTTACAGGCTTGTTACGATGGCGAACGCCTACTTTGCGGTGACCATTAAGACTCAAAAGGTGCCCTTTAAGCAAGATGATCTCATCCCGTTGGCCAATTTTATCGAATACAAGCTGGGGATGTTCGTAAAAGGCGACTCACCATGGAAGACCCTTAATGATCTTTTAGAGTACGGCAAAAAAAATCCTGGTAAATTAAGGTGGGCTCACTCGGGTCGAGGACTCACGACACATATGAATGGGTTGACCATATTTAGACAGGCCGGTGTCGATGCCATAGATATACCTTTCAAGGGTAGTCCCAAATCTCTGGCCGCCGTTTTAGGAGGGCATGTCGATGCATGCGCAGTGCCCTATGGGACGGCAGTAGAACATGTCAGAGCCGGAAATGCCAGATGCCTGGTCTTCTTTAGTAACAAGCGTTACGGTTTTCCATCTGATGTGCCCTGTGCAGAGGAGCTTGGATTCCCGAAAGCGGCGAAATTGACCACCCTTTTCGGCCTGTATGCCCACAAAAACACGCCTCAAGACATCAGGGAAATTCTGGTTGATGCTTCTAAGAAAATTTTTGAGGATCCGAAATTTCAGCAGGGCATGAAAAAAATAGGAGAAGAACTAAGATTCGGGGGACCGGAATTCCTTAAGGATACTATCGAGGAAGGAGAAAAAATTGGTGTTCCGATATTAAAAGAATTGGGACTTTATTTAGAGAAATAGTATTTTTCTCTCGTTTGTTTATCTCCGAATATAACAAATAGTGATCGTACCAACATAAGCGACACCACCAGCTTCGCCTTCACTACGGCCCTACGGCACCTCATGCCCGGTTTGGAGGTGCCGAAGTAAAGGTCGTCCGTCTCAATTAGCCCGGCCGGCTTGTGGGTGGCGTCTCGGTCAGCCATGGCCTTTCGAACCTTGTGCCAAATTTTCCCTGAAATTCAGTGTGGCTCATTGGCTTTTCCTGCATCGCTTTAATTTTTTTCATTTTAATTTCAATATATTATAGACAATTCAGGAGCTAAAGCAACAAGTATTTAGTTTTTATCGGACTCTCGCCGTGTTGTCGTGAATCTTCTTTCAAAAGGGTCATCATGATTAATAGTGATAAAGTGAGTGGATTCTTTTGGCTGGCGATATCGATTTTCGTTTGCATAGAAGCCGCCCGCGTCGGTATTGGTTCTTTTCGTTCTCAAGGCCCGGGATTTCTTCCTTTTTGGTCAGGGGTTATGCTCAGTACATTCTCAATCATTCTTGTGGTTACAAGCACCTTAAAAAAAATGGAAAAGCGGGAAATAAAGAATTTATGGAAAGGAATGAGCTGGGGTAAAGTTATATTGGTATCGATCCTTCTTCTTTCTTATGCTTTCCTGCTTCCGATCCTAGGGTACCTGATAGCGACCTTTGCATTGATCATCCTTCTGTTTGGGATTGTAGGAAAGACAAAAGTGTGGATTAAGGCAGTGGCTGGTATTATTACTGTATTAGCAACTTATATAGTTTTTTATGTTTGGCTTGAAGTCCAATTGCCGAACGGGATATTGGGCTTTTAGACCAAAGCATTTCTTGGGGAGAGAAGGTAGTGGCTATCTTTCACAATCTTTTCTACGGCTTTTCCGTAGCGCTGCAACCTGACCATATTATAGTCTGTTTCCTTGGGGTTTTACTGGGGACCCTCATAGGTGTCCTTCCTGGAATAGGGCCGCTTGGGGCGATAGCTATTCTTTTGCCGGCTACTTTTCACATGTCACCCGTTTCCGCGATAATTATGTTGG
>CAZENC010000487.1:0-2466 GCA_964513115.1 uncultured Desulfobacteraceae bacterium
AGTTCACCGATGCCTTGGATATTTCCAGCGATGGGACTATCTATTTTACGGATGCGAGCTCCAAGTATGCACAAAAGGAGTACCTCTACGACCTTTTAGAATCAAAACCGCACGGCAGATTCATGAGCTACGATCCAGCCACAGGTCAAATTAAGGTTCTATTGAAGAACCTTTACTTTGCCAACGGCGTGGCGTTATCTCAGCAGGAAGACTTCGTTTTAATTAATGAAACTTACCGCTACAGGATCGTGCGATACTGGTTGAAGGGCCCCAAGGCGGGAGCACACGAGATCTTTATTGATAATCTGCCAGGATTTCCTGATAACATTTCAAGCAACCATAAGGGAACATTTTGGCTGGCTCTTTTTACGGTTCGAAATGAAGCCGCGGACAAACTCCATCCCTTTCCTTTTCTAAAAGCTCAAATGTCCAAACTGCCCAAAGCCTTATGGCCTAAGCCAAAGCCTTATGGCCTGGTCTTGGCTCTGGATGAACACGGGAAAATCATCCAAAGCTTACATGAACCCACAGGAAAACACCTGAAGGAGATCACTTCCGCTCGGGAATATGGCGGTTATCTCTATCTGGGCAGTTTACATAACGATCGGATCGGAAAATATAGATTACCTTAACGCTTTATTAAAACAGGAACACGGAGCTGCCTAAAAATTATAATTTTATATACGTCCCGCAGTTTACAAAATTTAAACGAACCTATTTAATTCATTTTAAATTTAAAATGTAGAAAGGAGAAATACAATGGATATTGAAAAAGAAAAGGCGGCTTTCATCTGTGTGAAAGATACGCTTGACGGCGCATATCCATCTTTGGTTTTAGGAATTAATGCGGCAAGGCAGGGAATGGAGACCAAAATTTTCTATTCTTTCATGGGAATGAATCTTGTTCTTGAAGGCGGATTTGATAGGGCAAAATTTTTCCCTCCAGGAGTTATGGGCGCCATCCCAGGTATGACATCGATTGCCACAGGAATAATGAAGAAAAAAATAGAACAAGCCAACATCCCTTCTTTGGAAGATCTCCAGGAGATGGCTCAGATAGAAGGAGTAGATCTAATTGCCTGCAAAATGACCGTAGACATGATGGATATCGATGAGAAAAAACTTATTAAAGGAGTCACTGTCTGGACAGCCGAGGAATTTTTAATATACGCTAAAGAATGCAAAATATGTCTATTTACATAAACCCTAAGAAATTGGGTGATGTACATTAGGAATAACACTCAGAATGCCGCCTCCGGGATGTCCACAGCCGATGTATCCTCCTGCTGCAAGGCCATGTGACGGGCAAACACGTTAGTCAGGATATTCCGGCAGAAGTATTTTGCCGTTTCCACCTTGCCGCGATAAAAGATACCGTCCGAAGAACTCTCATCGACCTGCTTTATTTTTTCCCTCGCCAGCAATCCCTGCTCAAGGATCAACTGACCCATCAGGACTTCGGCAAAACATTCCTGAAAACGGGTCGCCGTAAGTGCAATCAGATGGAGTTTGCCCTCTTTAGGGTATTTCATATAACGTGAGGCAAAATCACTTGTGGCCTGTACCGCTTTGGAAAGGAGCTTGAAATCGGGTCCGAAATCGGAATCATCCTGATATTTTTTGGTAAAGGCCATGACCCCCTGAACCCAGTCCTGGAAGACCTTGCCTCCCGCAATTCCAAGCTTACGTCCTACAAGATCCAGGGCCTGGATATAGGTAGTTCCCTCCCAGATGGATGAAATCTTGCAGTCCCTTGCATACTGCTCCGCAGGAAATTCCCTGCAATACCCAACACCGCCCAAAATCTGAATGGCTTCCCGGGTCAGGTCATAGCCAAAATCAGAGCAATATGCCTTAACAAGGGGCGTAAACATGTCGGCTTGCTGCTGGGCCTCTTTCCGGGTCGCATCATTCGTATCCTGCTCCGCAATATCTAACAAATATAAAACCTTTCCTATCATTGCCCGCATTGCCTCGGTTCCGGCCTTGAGATTCATCAGCATCCGCCTCACGTCCTCGTGCTGAATAATCGGGACCCTATCTGCACCACGATCGGTAAAAGGAGGTCCCTGGACCCTCTCCCTGGCATACTGCCTGGCCGTGTCATAGGCGTTGGCAGCCATGCTCTGTCCCATAACTCCAGTAATCATGCGGGCCTCGTTCATCATCTGGAACATCTTGGCCATTCCAGAGTTCGGCTCCCCAAGGAGTATTCCCCTGCATTTGCCGTTTTCCCCGAAATTGAGAGTACACGTGACCGACCCGGCGACACCCATCTTATGCTCGATGCCGCTGCAATAGACATCGTTAGTTTCTCCCAAAGAGCCGTCCGGATTTACCCAAATCTTGGGTACAATGAAGAGGCTTATTCCTTTGGTGCCATGTAAAGAACCCTCAATGCGGGCCAAAACGAGGTGAATGATATTTTCTGCGAGATCGTGTTCTCCGGCAGAGATAAACTGCTTG
>CAZENC010000488.1:0-2466 GCA_964513115.1 uncultured Desulfobacteraceae bacterium
TTGACCTGGCAATTACAGGTACAGGGGCTATGTACTGTAAAGATGGGACAGATGCTGTAAAACTTGCTGTGGATGAAATCAATGCCAAGGGTGGTTTTCTTGGCAAACATCCCATCAAACTATTTATAAGAGATACCCACACAAAGCCGGATGTGGCTGCGCGGGAAGCCAAGGACCTGATCCTGCGCGACAAGGTGCAATGTGTCTTGGGGACCTATTCCAGCGCCTGCGCTGTAGCCATTAAGCCTGTCTGTCAAGAGTACAAGGTTCTGCATATCCCCGCCATCAGCAACTCGGAAAACATAACAAAAGTCAACTTCAGCCCTTACACCTACCAGGTGGTACCCAACAGTTATATGCAGGCCAAGGCCGTAGTTTTGGGTGTTGCCGAGCTGGCCAAAAAGAAGGGATGGAAGGAATATGTCACCCTTGCCTCGGACTACGAATGGGGTAGATCTACGCAACAGAACACGGTCCAGCTTTTGAAACAATTTGCACCTGATTTGAAGTTGAAAAAGGAATTCTGGCCGCGACTTGGTGAGACACAGTTCACCTCCTATATCACCGCTATCATGGCCCAGAAACCGGATTTTGTTTATGGTTGTCTGGCCTCAAAAGACAATGCCAACTGGATGAAACAGGCAAAGGCATACGGGTTTTTTGAGAAGGTTCCCTATCCCGGCTCATTAATCAGTGTCTCCGAACTCATAACACAGGCCAAGACTCTTACCAGAGGTTTGATAGGCCTTTGCCGGGCCCCCTTCTTTGCCCATATGGATGTGCCCATGATGGCCAATTTTGTAAAGAACTTCAAGGCCAAGTATAACCGGTATCCCAGTGACTGGGCAGTGATGGAATATGATGCAGTCTATACCTTGAAACAGGGTATTGAGAAGGCCGGCAGTATTGATACAGAGAAGGTCAGGATCGCTTTAAAAGGAGCAACCATTGACACCTGCCGTGGCACACATTCCTTTCGAAAGATCGACAATATGCTGAGCTGCTCCTCCTATATTGGTGTGGTGGCTGATGATCCCAAGTATCCCTTCCCAATTTACCACGATCTGGTTGAGGTCAAGGGCCCGGATTCCTGGCGGCCCGAAAGTGAGATTGTTGCCGCCCGAGCGGCGAAAAAATAAGAGGCGGAAATAAACATGGATATTTCCTTGATTTTCGCACAGTTTATGAGCGGACTGTCCCGTGGTATGATGCTGTTCCTTATTGCCTCGGGACTTTCCCTCATCTTCGGGGTGATGAATATCCTCAATTTTGCTCATGCCACCCTGTGGCTGGCCGGGGCATATTTCTGCTATACTTTCTGGTACCTGATGCAGGATTATGGCTTTGGAATGTGGGTGAGTATTCTTCTTGCCGCGCTGTCTCTGGCCGCTATCGGCTGGGTCATCGAGGTAGTTCTGATACGCCGGGTATACAATAGGGAACTTCCCGAACAACTCTTGCTCACCTATGGCCTGATCCTGGTTATTGGCGATTTGATCAAACTTACCTGGGGGGTGGAGGACAAATTTATCGCACGACCTCCTTTGGTGGCAAAACCGGTTTTTTTCTTCGGTATACCCTTTGATTCCTATTTTGTTTTTGTCATCCTGATCGGCTTTGCTGTGGCCTTTGGCTTATGGTGGTTTTTGAAGAAGACCAGATATGGGCATATTGTGAGGGCCGCCGTTTTCAGCCGGGAGATGGTAAGCGCCCTGGGAATCCCAATTCCAAGGATCTATACAGGAGTATTTGTCCTGGGCATCTTCATCGCCGGTCTTGCCGGAGCTGTTCAGGCCCCTGTGGGTTCCATTACACTGGGAATGGATATGGCAGTTGTTGTTCAGGCCTTCTGCGTGGTAGTCATAGGGGGCTTTGGAAGTCTTCTGGGCACTTTTGTGGGATCAATGATCGTAGGTGAAGTTTATGCATTTTCCATCCTGTTTTGGCCACAGGGTGCCCTGGTTCTCATATTTATCGTAACTGCATTTATATTGATTGTCCGTCCTTGGGGGCTCTTCGGAACACCTATGCGGGCTTAAACTTTGATCTAAAGGCGTATTCATATGAAGAAATACTGGTGGCTTGGACTGATCTTCATTGGGGCCGTGATTTTGCCTTTGGTTGTAGGGGAATTCTGGGTTCATGTAGCTGTTGAGATACTTATCCTGGGCCTTTTTGCCGTAAGCTTTAATATGATTTTTGGCTACATGGGCCAGCTCAGCTTCGGCCATGCTGCATACTACGGGGTGGGGGCTTATGCAACCGGCATGCTTATGGTAAAGGCATCGGTCCCCCTGCCCATCTGTCTTGTGGCCTCAATGATTGCGGCCGGGATATGTGCCCTGATCTTTGGTTATTTCTGTGTGCGCCTCACCGGCATCTACTTCGCCATCCTGACACTGGCCTTTGGACAACTGATGTACTACATCATATTTCAGTGGTATTCATTCACCGGCGGGGATGACG
>CAZENC010000489.1:0-2466 GCA_964513115.1 uncultured Desulfobacteraceae bacterium
GTCAAGCAAGA
Organism: uncultured Desulfobacteraceae bacterium; assembly: GCA_964513115.1. GTDB lineage: Bacteria > Desulfobacterota > DSM-4660 > Desulfatiglandales > Desulfatiglandaceae > JAFDHL01. Next base: position 12 of record CAZENC010000489.1, read on the forward strand.
TGACAAATAAATCATGATCGGGTGGCGCTTGATGTTCTAAGTATTCTACCAGACGACGGACGGCCTCTAATACTCCTCCGTGTCCTCGCTTTCGGATGGGAATAATATCCCCTAAATCATCAGGTTTGGTTGGCCAAGTAAACGAGGCGCGCTTGCGGGCAATGTGCTCCAGTAAAGGGGGCAGTAAAATGTAATCAATGGCACCTTCTGCGATGATGCCAATTTTAGTGCTCATTTCGCTTTCAGTCCTGCGGTTCCGCCGATTAAACCAGAAAACCATGCTTCGCCCAAAGAGTGTGAAAAGGCATCTTTGACATCCGCTAACTGACTAGCCTTACTAAGTTGTAACAATGTTGCCTCGGCCTGTGGCTTTGGGCGATCCATAACGAATACCTCTTCGGGATGGTCGTAAAACTCATCCAGTACATAAGGGCTATGGGTTGTGAAAATAACCTGAGAGCGGTTTGGTGGTTTTCGTAAAGTCAATTCCCGTAAGATCATAATGACCTCTCTTATTAATTGTGGATGCAAACCATCTTCAGGTTCTTCAAACATTATGAGGTTTGGTGGGTGGTCGAGATAAAGCAGACTGCTTACTGCTAAAAACCGCAACACGCCGTCGCTCATTTGTTGACTATTGAAAGCAACATCTTGTTTATCATGGCGCTCATGCAATCGAATCGAGCGCCAACCCCAACTTCGTCCGCCCGTTACCGAAATGTCAGATACATAAGGAAAGAGACGACGTAGGCGTTGCATAAGTTTGTTAAAATTGTCTGGGCTCCGTTGCTTCAATAGAGCAAGCAAGGGGGGTAAATGTTCTCCAGATTGTCCGAGTTCGTTATGTTTTCCCCTATCAGGGTTACGAAGGACTTTTGGATCCCAGATGAGGAAGTAGCGGAATCCTTCCACCCAACGGCGAAAATGTAACAGTTCAGGATACTTTGCCTTATCGGAAGAAAAATCAAGTGTACTGATGATACTTGCAGGGACACGATATGATTGGCTGTACTCGTGTTTGGATGTCTTCCGATTCAAAATTTCTACCCTGCGCCCTTGGCGACTCAAAAGCACCTCAGCGTTACCTCCTGGTGCAGTAAAAATTAATTTCTCGCTACCAATGCTCAAGTACCGACGTGGAGATAGGCGAATAGTATATTGATACTTCCCATTACCCACGCCCTGGTCGTCGGCATCTAGCGCTGCGGTTAAATCCCACTGGATAGTCTTGCTGGTATGTCGAAGGTTTGGCAAGTCTTTATAAACCCACCCCTTTTCGTGTAGATATAGTTCAATGGAACTCATGAAGAAACCTCGCAAGAAATCTATAGCCTGAAGTAGAGATGATTTTCCACAACCATTTGGTCCGAGGATAACATTAACCCATTGAGGTTCAAAGTTCACATCAACCAAGTTCTTGAAATTTTTGACATGGAAATATTGAATCATTATCTTAACGCTCCATGTATTATCTAATCTCTTATTAAAAATTCCATTTGTATTTACCAGGTGTTATTGTATGGGGCATAATTAAATTAGTCAACAAAGATATTAAAGACTTCAGTGAAAAAAGGATATTGTTCAAAGTTTTCACTTTGTGGTTATGCTGAATTTTTGATAATTTTGGAAAACGTGTCTTTTTAGTCGCCTCATCAAAAACTCGCAGGGGAGTTGGATTAACTTGCATTCTATGTCCTAGCCATAAGCTCAGCCGCGGCGATTAGCCGTCGGATGGAGCGATTTATTTACTACTTCTTCCTTCATCAAGAAAGCCTATCCGCACCTCATACCGTGAAGTTTTACTTTTCGCGAAACGACTTTGTCCATCAGCAACCTGGCAGTCATCCTCATAAACGATTGGCAGGTAAGTGAATTCGGTGCCGTGCGATCCGTTCAACGTATCAATAATTCCGCCGAGGTAATCAACGAGCCTTTTTCTTTGTTCCAACTCCTGCGCATGCATAACAAAATCAAGGCGCACGGCTCCACGATAGGGGGCGCGGCCACCCATTGCTTTGATTGCCGTTTCCCGTAGAGTGATAAATCGAGAATAAAATTTGTGCCGGGGGTTACGGATGGAGAAGTGCTCATCTTTGTAAGGAGGTAATCCATCAATTTTCAAAGCAATGTGATCACCCGCAGATGGCGCAGGTGCTGAAGGTAGAACGCCGGGATCATATGGAAGATACTCGTTCATTTTCTTTAGCGAATATTATTTTTAAAGCTTAATCCCCCGACGAGTCAATTCTATTGCGCCAAAGGGTGTTCGTCAAGGCTTTTTTTAAAGATCGGAGAAATCGGCCCGCTAATTTGCTGCCTCTCTGGCTGCATAGCGCCCATCTTCCACTTGCTCCACCAGCCCCTGTTTGATCAGATGATCCAGGTGTTTCTTTACCATGTATCTCTCCCAGAAGAGGAGAAATATTATCGGGTGCTCCCGATATATTATTTTCTG
>CAZENC010000490.1:0-2463 GCA_964513115.1 uncultured Desulfobacteraceae bacterium
AATTGCTAATTGTAATTCCGATGCAATGTTTTCCTGGTTTTTGGGAGTGTCGATAAGATTCGGTAGAATATAGATTCATTTCGCAACAGGCTAAAAATATGGTTTGCTTTAGCAACAAGCCAAGAGCCAATTGCTAATTGTAATTCCGATTTATCGGAATTCTTGGAGAGATGGCCGAGTTGGCTGAAGGCGCTCGCCTGCTAAGCGAGTAAAGGGCGAAAGCTCTTTCGAGGGTTCGAATCCCTCTCTCTCCGCCATTTCCTTAAACCTAAATTTTGCAAAATCCAGGTTACACTTCGTCAACGCACAAGCTTCCTGTTGATACTGTTTTGGTGATCAATGATATCCTTACCCACTACATTGGAGGCTTATTAGCTATTTGCGCGGCATGTCTTTACATACGGGTCGTCAACCCGTGAACCTTGAACCTGGAACCGTGAACCTTTTTCGCTTTCACCTTTGAGCCTTGACCTTGCTTAACCGTGAACCTTGAACCTGGAACCGTGAACCTTTATCTTTTTATCTTTTTCGCTTTCAACCTTACATTTTTAAAATGGGATTGTTATAATAATAAAAAATAGGAAACTAAGAAGATGGAAAAAACGGAAAAATACACGGTTCTGATTGTCGAAGATGATCCGGATGTACTTTCAACGCTTGCCAAACACTTGGTATATTTTGGCTACGAAGTGATCACTGCTGCAGATGGGTTGGAGGGTATGAAGAAATTAGAAGAGGGCGGATATGACTTGGTGATTACAGATATTGTTATGCCCTACGTGAGCGGCGTGGGAGTAGTCTCAAGGCTTAAGGAGAAAAGCCCTGATATCCCTGTTATAGCCATCACGGGTTATGGTAAGGAGCCCGAGGAGGCGGCAATGGAAAAGAATGCGGATTTGGTGCTCACAAAGCCGATCAAAATACCGGTTTTGAAGGACCACATATCAAGACTCCTTTCTTTAAAAAAAGGATAATTAAAGTAGCTGATTCTAATGGAAGTCAATCCTAATATATTAATTGTTGAGACCGATCCCCAAATTCTATCAGTGATGGAGGAAAGGTTAAGCCGCTTAGGCCTCGATCGCCGTAGCATTGCCGCACCGAGCATAACGATTAATCAACTGGAATCCTTAAGTCCCGATTTGGCCATTTTGGGGCCTTTTTTGGAGAAAGAACCCTTCCTGAAGTGTATTAATGGACTGAAAATATTTGACCCTGTCATGCCTATTTTGACTTGCCGCGATGATCTTGCCTTGCTGGGAGGACCCACCGGCCTCTCTTTTGAGGGGTTCCATCACCTCAGCCCGGATTTTGAGCTGGACGAGATTTCAAGTGCCGTAAAAAGCGCATTAAAGTATAAATCCGAACGCCGCATGCTGCCTAATTTCCCCATACTTATCGGGCAAAGCCAGGTAATCACAAGCATCAGACAAAAGATACAGAAGGTTTGCGACAAGGATATTAATATATTGATCACTGGAGAGACCGGGTGTGGAAAGGACCTGATAGCCCGCTCCATTCATTACCATTCTCCCAGAAACAAGGGTCCACTTGTCAAGATAGACTGTGGTGTCCTGCCTAATGAGTTGCTGGAGAGCGAGGTGTTCGGCTATCAGAGGGGAGCCTTTACCGACGCACATAAAGACAAACCGGGCCGTATCGAGTTGGCTGATGGAGGGACGCTATTCATCGATGAAATCGGGAATCTTTCACTTCCGCTCCAGGCTAAATTTTTGCAGGTACTGGAAGACAGGGAATTTTCGAGGCTTGGCGGAATCCAGGATAAGGCCGTAAATATCCGGCTGGTGGCTGTTACCAATACGGATCTCTGGAAAAAGGTGGTTAACGGAACTTTCAGAAAGGACCTTTTCTATCGTTTGAATGTTGTGCGCATCGAAGTTCCGCCTTTAAGAGACAGAAAAGATGATATCCTTCTGCTCTCGCATTATTTCCTGAACAAGTACTGCTTTGACCTCAAAAAAGATTCTCTGGAGATACCTGATGACATCGCCGGCATTTTTCTAACATACCGATGGCCTGGGAATATTAGGGAACTTGAAAACGTGATCCGCAGGGCTATTGTCTTAAGGAATTTCGACTTCATGCTTGAGGAGCTGGAATTGAAAGCAGGCGATCATGACACGGATAATCGCTCTTTTCCAGATGGTATCTCTCCCAATTTGGGTTGGCATGATGATAAAGTGAGAAAGTTTTTCGATAGGCATGATTTTTCTCTGAAAAAAATAAGCAAGGCCTATGTCTCCGAGGTAGAATGCCAGGCAATCTTGAAAGCACTCAACGAGACGCAATGGAACAGAAAAAAGGCTGCCCAGCTTCTCCAGGTGAGTTACAAAACCCTCCTAAATCGCATCCGAGAATTCAACCTCTCTCCGAAGAAAAAATAAACTCCCACCAAAGTGTAAAATTTTTTCCCACATTTTGGTACAACTTTACACATAAAAT
>CAZENC010000491.1:0-2459 GCA_964513115.1 uncultured Desulfobacteraceae bacterium
TTCAATTGGATCCGGCACCGCAGGGGTGCGGGCGAAATTGTATTGTTTCGTACTGCGTACTGCGTGATTGGATCTCATTTTTCCTTTTCCCTTTTGCCTTTTTACTTATTTATGTATTCAATATTCAATTTGTTGTGTATTATACTAAATTATTTCCCAAAAATCAAGCATATTTCAAAAAAATCTCCGTGAGATGTAGCTTACTGCGTGTGGCCCGTGCCAAAGATGTATTTACGAAGCAGGTTGTTATTGCCTTCGTATTCGGCAATCACATGGTCGCTGTCATACAAGTATCGAGTGCTGTAGTCATCGACTTTCTTTTCAATGCGCCGACCGAGCACGTCATGTTTGCAGCCAATCGAAATCGGTAAAAGTCTCGAATAAAATCTGCCCTATCAGTTGTTGTTTAGTATTCTCACATTTCCTGAATGATTCTTTGGAATGGTAACATTACGTCATGCTCCCAATTCCAAACATTGTTCTTTGCTGCCTGCGATAGCCTTTTGCCCGCATGGTCATCCTTACCGGCGAGATAGGCATACAATTTACACTTCCAAGGGTGTTTCAACTTCTCATCACCCTCTTGATTTTGTTTTGCACATTCAAGAAAAGCATTTACACAGTTTAGCAAGGGATCTTCCGAAATAGTAGCCAAACAGAGATCTTCTATTGTGCCTGTCTGGCATTGGTTTTTTCTATCGGGACCTGGAAATAGCATAAACGCGGTTTTGGTATCATCTCCCTGTTGAAATTGAAAGGGTTCTGAAGGTACAGGTAATTCAATATTTCCAAGGGCCGATTTAACGCTTTCAATTGCAGAAGTCACATCAGTCTCGGCATCGCGTGCAATAACAAGAGCTTTGACTTTTGAGAAGTCTTCAAGGTTCTTTAAAGCTTCCAAAAAAGTTCTTAATTCACTATTCCCTCCAAAGCTTATTACCTGAACGTCAGACTTTTGATAGGCTTTGCATGCATATATCAAGAATCTATGGACATCGACACCCTCAGCTAAAAGTAATTTCTCTTTGTAGATTTGCCATTTTTCGAGTGGATAAAATTCTGCCCCACATACTTTGCAAGTTATCATCCGCTTTAATGGTCTCTGTGGCATCCTTACCTAATCTCCATATTATGTTGAATCCCTGAACCAACCATATCATAGTTGGACGTTTTTGCTATTGTAACATCGTCCTCACGGGAGAGTCGGATATAACGCAAATCATTGGGCCTTTTTGCTAAGCCTTTATGAATTGATTCCAAACACTCATAACTATGCGTAGTGGCGATAATTTGGCAATTATAATCTTCAGCGGCATTACTAATAGCTTCCCATATCTTCGGCAATAGCGACCTGTGAATCCCATTATCTACTTCATCAATAAAAAGAGTACCATTCTCGCAGTACGCCATTGCAAGTATAATGTCCAGTATATGACTCATTCCCTCGCCCATTAAGGGTATCGGGATCATTTCCGGAAGACCAATATCTCCATAAATTACGGGGTCTGGGCCTTCTGTGATATTGGCAAGTTCTTTTAGACGGGGTTCGATAAGTTTAAGAAAGTTTAGAGCTTTTGGTACGCTCTTGGTTTTCTGTAATTTACTGAAACGTTCAGAAGTTTCTTTGGAGCTGATTTGCATTTTTGCGGGTAGGAAAATTGCTGGCTTTAAACCAGATACGACGTGATCCAATTTTAGTCCCGGCGCACCTTTTGGACTTATCAAGAGATGGGCAGTATTTATGTTTCCTGAACCATTATCATATTCAATATCCAATGAAAATGATGGGACAGGCTCTGTGTCTGTCCGTACACTCTTTTGTCCCGAACTCTGAGGTGCTTCACCAGGTGGTAAAGAATTAAGCATAAAATCAGGATTATACCTGAATACGGCACTTTCCATTTTATCGTCTATCCAAACTGAGAGTACCATGGGTTCGCTCAAACTATAGTTTCGAAATATTGGTGCCCACATACCTTGCGGCGTAGAAGCTACTCTGCCAAGTCCTCGCCAGCCGTATTGCCTCAAGATCATATTTGGTGAAGTGCGGTCGAAAAACAAAAAGAGGGATTCCAATAATGCTGTTTTTCCAACATTATTTTTACCCCCCACAATAGTTATCCGTCCAAGGTCAGGAAGGGTCAACTGCTTGAAGCACTTAAAGTTTTTTATCACTGCCTCAGTTATCATCATTAAATCTCCAATTAGGGGCCGTGCATGCAATCGGATTCTTCATCAAAATTGTTATATGGAGGAATTCATAAACCTCCAATAATATAGAACATACTTTCAAATTATCAAATAATCAATCATTTTGCAAATATTCCTACGAAACTGGGGCCCTCTTACTTATTTCTCCTTCTCATTAAGGTCCTTTTGTATCTCGCATAGGATTCTTGAAACGTGTACGACAGAACTGGCCGATCCGAATGCCCGATACATCTACCCATTATTCGGAT
>CAZENC010000492.1:0-2445 GCA_964513115.1 uncultured Desulfobacteraceae bacterium
CCATGAATATTACATTCCCGGACAAACTGAAACAAACACTGATAGATGAGGGTGTGATAACGGCACAGCAATTAAAAAGTGCCGAGACAACGGCACAGCATGAAAATGAAAGTCTGGCCAACATTTTAGTAAAATCAAAGCTTATAACACAGGAACAACTTACGAGCTTCATGGGGGATAAGATGCATATTCCCCAGATAACCCTCAAGGATTATGTCATAGACCGTGAGGTTTTGGAGCTTGTACCGGAAAAAATTGCACGCCGCTACAAGTTGATACCCCTGTTCAAGATAGAGGATGTGCTGACAGTGGCCATGGCAAACCCCTTTGACATCAATGCCATTGACGAAATTTCTGCACTGACTCGATGTCTTGTCGAAGATGTTATCGCCTCTGAGGAAGGCATCAATGCAGCCATTGATCAGTGGTACGGTGTCGGCGATTCAAGAAAGGAATTGATTGATCAGCTTGCCGCCGAATTTAAGGTGCCGGAGACGGAAAAACAGGAAGAAACGGAATATGTCGAGAGGTTAGAGGAATCACGGCTTAAGAAAGAGGCATCCCAAGCGCCGATTATCAAACTTGCCAACAGCTATATTGCCCAGGCAATTCTGGAAGGTGCCAGTGATATTCATTTGCAGCCCAAGAAAGAGTTTATGGAAATACGGTTCCGCATTGACGGATTTCTTTATGATAAAGGTCATCTGCCTCAAGATTTGAGTCCCGCATTCTTATCCAGAATAAAGATCATCTCCAAGCTGGATATTTCCACACGAAGAATTCCGCAGGACGGCAGGATAAGCCTTATTATGAGGAACAGAAACATTGATATTCGCACTTCTACCTTTCCTTCCATGTATGGAGAAAATATTGTTTTAAGGATCCTGGATAAAGGCAAGGGAATTCCCGGTCTTTCAGAGCTTGGGCTGTCGGGCAATGATTTGACGACCTTTGAGAAACTCATCAATACCCAAAAGGGAATTATTATGAGTACCGGTCCTACCGGAAGCGGGAAAACAACAACCATTTATTCGTTTATCAATACCTTAAACAAAAAAAACAAAAATATCATCGCCATCGAGGATCCCATTGAATATGAAATAGAAGGGATCGTACAGAGCAATGTCGATCCCAAAGCCGGTCTTACCTTTGCCAATGCGTTCAGGGCGATCTTACGCCAGGACCCTGATATCATCTATGTCGGTGAGATACGTGATTCAGAAACTGCCCGGATTGCGCTGCGCGCCGCATTAACCGGTCATTTAGTGATCAGTACCCTTCATACCAATGATTCGGCGGGCGCCCTTATACGACTTTCTGATATGGGAATCGAAACACCGCTCATCGCGTCTGCCCTTCAATGTTCATTTTCACAGCGTCTTGCACGGAGAATTTGTCCGAGATGCAAAAAAAAATACCAACCGGATGGCTATCTATTGAAAAGCCTGGGGTTCCCTTCGGACACGGTATTTTACAAAGGAGAAGGGTGTGATTTTTGCGGCGGCATTGGGTACAAAGGCATGATTGGAATCTTTGAGATATTGGTTGTTACCAAAGATATCAGGTCCCTGATAGGTGAGAAGGCTTCCGAGGCTGAGATCAGGGAAGCTGCCAGGAAGCAGGGCATGAAAACCCTGCTGGAGGATGGACTAACAAAAGCAAAAGACGGAATCACGACATTGGAAGAGGTGCTGAGGCTCACGGCAGAAGAATAGACAAAATTTTTACCTCTCACGGGGCACAAAAAAAAGACGTAAATTTATGTTGGCGAAACAAGACGAAATATCATCCACTGAAAAACTTCTTGATTTGATCAGAAGTGGAGACAATACAGGAGTTGAACTCCCTGATAATGTTTCACCGCTTCAATCGCCAAAAATTCGGAAACTACGCCTGGCAAAAACCTGGTCCCTGAAAAAGAAGAGCATCACAGTCGGCGTTAATTTTGGCTATAAAAACCTTAAATTGGTGAAGGTCAGACAAACTTCTGACAAACAATGGGTGCTTCTGGGTTATACGAGTGTTCCCTTTGATCCTGAAATGCCCAAACACGGCCATGAATTCGCCACCTTTTTGAATGACGCCCTGACAGAGTTTTGTGGTTCCTCAAGAAAACCCGAGATCTGGTTTCTCCTGTCCTCTGATAAGATAGAGATCCGGCATATTCGAATACCCAGAGTTCCCAAAAAACAGGTTAACAATGCCGTTTATTGGACAGCCAAAAAGGAAACATTCTTTGATGAAAAGCAAAGTGCCCTTGACTTTGAGATCCTTGGCGACGTCGCTGAAGAAGGTATTCAAAAAATATCAGTTATTATGTATACCGCCCCGAGAAATGAAGTAGAACCACTTAAAGATCTTTTCTCTATGAGTGGATTTCCTTTAACCGGTATGTCCCTTGTTCACTTTGCCATACAAAATCTATTGCAAACCCATAGGCTGGAA
>CAZENC010000493.1:0-2439 GCA_964513115.1 uncultured Desulfobacteraceae bacterium
TCATTTCAGCGATTTCAAAAAGTACTTCCGTTTCTGTTTCAAAAAGTCGAGTCATGACATATGTCTTTATATTTACTTCTTTTTAAGAATTATTTCCTCTGGTCATAATAATCTTTTAGCTAAGCCGAGATAGGCGGAACGATATCAAATCCGAAACCCTAAGCACGAAATCCGAAACAATATTTAATGACGAAATCACAAATGTTCCAAACAAAACACCTAAGTCCCTTGCGCCTCAATTTTCGTTGTTTTTGTCATTGAAGCATTTCATATTCGGATTCTTGCCAGCCCAAGGCTGGTGAATTTCGAATTTCGCATTTCGAGCTTCGTTTTTAACTGTCATACTGACAAAGTCCTCTCGCATCTCCATGAAGTGCCCACTCAAACCATGTCCTTTGGTCGTGGATTCTTTATTTCTATAATGATAACACAAGTTTCAGGCCTGTCAAGCATGGAGTTTAATGATTGATCTGATTCCGAAAAAAGCTATCTTTGAGAATGGTTTCAGTACATGCTTATCAAAGACAACCTGTTGAAGGAGTCTGATCGGGTCTGAAATAGCCTAACCTTAATGTATATAAGCGGGTTATTGCAAATACTTGTAATCATATAAGTTAGTTATGCGTGTTACGACAAATTCCTATCGCCACATTGTCCCTTCCTTGGTATCAAATACCTCGATTCCCATTTCCTTTAATTCCTGCCTCAATTGATCAGCCTTATCCCAGTCCTTTTCTTTTCTTGCTATCTCCCTCTTTTTGATCAGGGCTTCGACATTTTTATCGGGCTTTGAGGGCTCAAGGTCCATGACGGCCAGTACCGAATTGATGCGCTCCAAAGTATCCAGCACCTTTTCCCTGTCAGAAGTGGAAAGACCGTTTTTGTGCATAATGGCATTGATCCGATGGGTAAAATGAAAAAGGGCCGCCAGTGCCGGTGCAACATTAAAGTCATCATCCAGGACCTCCACAGAGGTATGCCGGACATCATAAGCCAGCTGGTCCATCTCAGGGTGAGGGGGCCCTGTTTTGCAGGAGTTGAGTTTTTTAATGAACTTATCAAGATTGGAGATCGTTTTTTTTGCCATGTCCAGTTTTTCCCATGAAAAGGAGATGGGTTTTCGGTAATGACTATTGATGAGCCAGTAACGAATTTCTCTTCCCGTATAACCCCTGTCCAATATATCCCTGACCGTGATGATATCATGATTTGAAACACGAGGGGGCTTTATCCCGTTGATCATCACAAGCTCGTTGTGTAGCCAGTAATTTGCAGGGGGTTTTCCTGTGACCGCCTGACTTATGGCTATTGCGTTTTCGTGGTGCGGAAAGATCAGGTCAATACCGCTTGTGTGAATGTCATAGGTTTCACCTAAGAATTTCATGGCCATGGCCGGACATTCCATGTGCCAGCTCGGCCTTATATTTCCCCACTGTGTCTGATAATATGTGCCCAGTTTTAATTCATTTAGAGTTGCCCTTTTCAATAGTGTAAAATCCCGTGGATTGTCTTTTTCATACTGTTCCAGATCAACTGTTTTGCCGACCCTGATCTTATCAAGGTCTATCTTGGAGAGCTTACCATAGTCTTTGAATCGCGAGATGTCGAAATAGACGGAGCGGAGCTTTTCGTAGGCATATCCCTTTTCAAGCAATTTTTGAGTCAGTTGAATCATGTCATCCACATGTTCGCTTGCCTTTGGGTATGACGAGGCCCTTTTAATATTGAGCGTATCAAGGTCTTTTAGGAACTCCTGATAGTATTTTTCCGTAAATTCCTTTAGAGAAACTCCGGCTTTGTTCGCTCCTTCAATGGTGCGGTCGTCCAAATCCGTGACATTTACTATGTGGGTTACATTATAGCCCTTTACTTCCAGATATCGTCTGATAAAGTCTGAAAATACGAAGCGCCTGTATTGTCCGATATGGTTTAACTGGCTGAGGGTCGGACCACAAGAATACATGGTCACATGATTTTCCTGAATTGGTATGAATTCTTCTTTCTTTCGAGTAAGTGTATTGTACATGAACAGGCCGGTTTTCTTCTTATCTATAAAAAGGGGTGTGCTAAGATACCTGTCACCGCCGTCCGGCAAGATTACAACGATCCGTCCTTTTTTCATCTCTTTGGCAAGTTTCAATGCCACTGCCATAGCCGCCCCTGAGCTCATACCGGCAAAAATACCTTCTTTTTTGGCAAGCATTCTGGCTGTGAGGTATGACTCTTCATCATCTATGTTGATGATCTGATCGGCCCTGTTTTTTTCAAATATTCCTGGACGGTATGACTCCTTCATGTTTTTCAGGCCCTGTATTTTGTGGCCTAAATATGGTTCTACGCCGATAATTTGGACTTCAGGCTTAAGTTCTTTAAAACGCCTTGAGAGTCCCATTAGGGTACCGGTAGTGCCCATGGAAGAAACTATTACGTCAAGATTGC
>CAZENC010000494.1:0-2434 GCA_964513115.1 uncultured Desulfobacteraceae bacterium
GTTACTGTGCCGCATCCCCAAAAAGATATTCCGATTGGCACCCTGCGTAGCATCGAACGCCAATCAGGAGTAAAATTTACATAGGAGGTCGAGATGGCTAATTATATTGCAGTGGTTCATAAAGATCCGAAAAGCGATTTCGGTGTATCCTTTCCGGATTTTCCAGGTTGTATTACTGCCGGCAACTCAATCGATGAAGCCAAAGATATGGCTCATGATGCTCTATCTCTGCACGTAAAAGGCATGCTGGAAGACGGTGAAAATATACCGACTCCTTCAAAGCTTGAAGATATCATGGACGATCCTGAATATTCTGATGCAGCCGCGATCCTCGTAGTTACTGTATCCGAAGCAAAACCGCGATCAGTTCGCGTGAATATAACTGTACCTGAAGATATGCTTCGCAAAATCGATGCTATTGCGAAAAAAAGAGGTATGTCTCGATCATCATTCCTGGTTAATGCCGCTCAAAATGCTATTAAGACCAGTCCGGATATCCAGCCGCTATAACTTTATCCTTAAACGCATACCATACCGCATAAGCAGGAGACAAAGCGTAAGCTTTGACCATCCGCATTCATGCGCATGTCAGTAGTTTTACGGTTTAACCCATAAGAATTGACGGCCTCGTAAAAAGTCCGCCAACAGGCCGAGGGCGGGTAAGCCCCGGCCTAGGGTGAGGGTGGAACCATTTGAATTTACTTCAAATGGCGGGAGAGGGGACGCCCTTCCCCGCCGAGTGAAAAGGTGCAAAACAACTTTTTACGAGGTTATCAAAATTGGAACATCGGCCTTTTAAGGCCTCTATCAGGCGATTGTGTAACGTGGCTATGGGAATGCCTTTTCTCATTCTTCGATCATCTCACGGATTGAGAGTCCACTAAGGCTATGCTTGTTTCGAAATTTGCGAAGTTCAGCGATAACTGATTTAGTATCCACAGTTTTTTCGGGATCAGGGGCTTGTAATACCGCAATAGGGGTACCGTGTTTTGTGATTGTGATACGTTCGCCTTTCAATACGCGTTTAAGCAATTTGGGTAGGTGCGTTTTGGCTTCAGATGCGCCCACGGTTTCCATAATCTCCTCCTTAGACCAGTCTATCGTGCTTGGATTCTTTTTTTGACATATATATTTTGGAATTAGCCCTCGATGTCTCTGATAACGTTCTCGGAGTAATGAGGGGCGGGATGCGTAGTCCGCAAACAGATCGGCCTTCAGCAAATCAATCACGACTGAGTCGCTAAAATGCCTGTTAATCCAATAGGTTTTGCCTGTTTTTCGGGGCCCACAAAGAAAAGCGGAAGGTAAATATTTACGACCGGGTGGCAAGCCAATATCTATCTTCGTCTAAGACCAGCTTCTTTTGCTCAACAAACCGGTCCAGGTGCCGGTGAATCATATGGGATAGGGTAAGTGAATTATTGAATTGACATGGAATATATCGAAATAGTAACCAGGTTAATAAGAAGACCAAATACCATCTGTCGGTTAGATAATGCAATTATTGGTATCTCACCATATCAGCCATCTTGACAATTTGGGCAAAGCATGACCGGGGCCACGATATTCAAACCTTTTCAATAGAAACAAGTTTGATGGACTCGTAAAAAGTCCATCAATCCCGCAAAGCGGGAGGGTGAGGGTGGAACCATTTGAATTTACTTCAAATGGCGGGGGAGGGGCAGCCCTCCTCCGCCGAGTAAAAAGGCACAAAACGACTTTTTACGAGGTTATCGAGTTTGGCATACGGTTCTTTAATTATATTACGAGTAAACAATGATTAGCAAGAAGTCGGAAACACCTGACAATCAAGAGCTGCGAAGACTGGCCGAAGAGCTCATAAACGAACAAAGCACCATGACCCTGGCTACCGCCCAAGAAAATGTGGCCTGGACGGCCCCGGTTTACTATGTCTTTTATAAATCTTGCTTCTACTTCTTCTCTGAATCCAATTCCAGGCACATAGTAGAGGCTATGGAAAACGGCCAGGCTGCTTCGGCCATCTACGCTCATGCCGGCACATGGCAGGAGATACGGGGAATACAGATGTCCGGCAGTATTGAGATGGTATCTGCCGGCCTTTCATCCATTAATGCCCTCAGAGAATACCTCAAAAAATTCCCCTTTACGAAAGAATTCTTCATTCCCGGACAGAAACCGGACCTGGCGGCCTTCGCAGACCGTTTCAAAGTGAGGCTTTACCGATTCAAACCCGGTCTCATTTATTATCTGGACAACAGCATACGTTTCGGTTTCAGGGAAAGTCTAATTTTCAATTAGCAACCGGGTAGTCGATACCACGAACCCATTCCGAATTACAAAAAAGACCAAAAGCCATTCAATCTGGATTAATGGATACCCTCTATTTATCAAAGGCCGATAGCGCTCTTTTCGCGATCTCTTCACCCCATTCCTGAACAAAATGCCCGGCCTC
>CAZENC010000495.1:0-2426 GCA_964513115.1 uncultured Desulfobacteraceae bacterium
GCCTTCAATCTTGGATAATTCATCCGCGAACTCAGCGCCAATAAACCCACCACCGACAATTACTACTTTCTGCGCTTCACGTACCTTCTCCCGCAACGCAATCATGGCTGACAGGCTCTTCTTGATTGTGAATACACCCTCCTTTTCGACACCGGTAATCGGAGGCAGAACAGCATTCGTCCCGGTCGCCAGCACGAGTCTTTCATAGGAAATGACCTCACCGGTTTCCATTGTCACATTTCGCGCATTCGTATCGAGAGAAATCACTTTCCCCACCATGACCTTTATCCCGGCTTGTTCAAGGGGCTGGTCGCTTACTGCATTCTGCCTGGGATCTGGCATAGTGTTAATCATATATGGAATGGCACAGGGAATGACACTGTCCCCGATTTCCTTGATGACCAGCACGGATTTTTCAGGATACACGTTTTTAACCGTGAGAGCTGTTATGATACCTGCAGGCCCTCCACCAACAATAATTACATTAGATTCCATAACAATCTCCCTATTCTTCTTTATTTCAGTTTTCTGTTTAATTTTTGATTGTCCAATATCAAATAACAATTTTGCAATAACCATGCCTAAATTTAGGCTGATTGCGAGGCTGGGTAACTATATAATATAAAAAGATTATTAAAACTTATTTGGAATAATAGCGCGGACTGAGAGTGAGATAGCTGTCCATTTTTTTACAGAGTGTAAAATTCCAGTTGATAATCTAAAACTCAAGAGTATTGTGGATCAGTGTGGTGGTGACGCGGTACTACGCACAGCCTGGGCGAGCTGGGCACCTCTATAAGAGAGAATCGCTTATAATAAAAACATCAAATGCACAAAAAAATTTACATTGATTTATTTGCTTAAGACTGTTTAAAAGACCGGGAGGTTAGATTAGCGGGAATGGAGTCTTAAATGCTAAAGCAGGTCACAAAGAATATTTATCTTGTTGAGGGAAAAAGCAAAGGGCGTTTTCCCTTTTGCCACTCTGTTTTGATCAGGGACAGGATTACCGCCCTGATAGAAACAGGCTGCGGTCGTGGAATATTGAAGGAGATTGACAAGGAGTTTTCACCGGATATGGTGATTCTCTCCCATATGCATCCGGATCATTGCGCCGGTTCAAGTGTTTTTCCGGCAGAAAGGCTCTGGGGGCCGGTTGAATCAAAAGGGACAACCGGAGATATGCGGCGCATGGCCGAAAGGCTTGTCGAAAAGGATATACGAGGGGATTGGATCGCCTATATGACAGAGGTACCGGAACTCAGAGATTTCAGCGTGGGGAACCATTTTGAAAATAAATATGTTTTTGATTTTGGTGACTCGGTCATGGAGGCGGTTCATGCGCCGGGCCACACCGATGATCACTACTGCTTTTATTTTCCCAATGAAAAAATAATGTTGACCACCGATATTGATTTTACCTCCTTTGGCCCGTGGTATGGCAATCCCGAATCGGATATTGATTCTTTCATAGACTCCATAAATCGGGTCAAAGGCTATGACATGGAAATTGTCATATCATCCCACATGGGTGTGATCAAAAACGGGATTGGGGAAGGATTTGGTCTATTCTTGAATGCGTTTGAAAAGAGAGATGAACGGATCCTGGCCTTTTTGGATTCACCAAGGTCTATTGAGGACTTTGTAAAAAAGGCCCTGATATATAAGAAATTCCCTTATGCGGCATCTATCCTGAAATTTTTTGAGGCCCGGATGACTGAAAAACATCTCAACAGGCTTATATCAAAGGGGCTTGTTATGAAGGAAGGTGACAAATTTCTTCGCTAGGAGGCTGTCGGAAAACCCCCATCTGCTTATGTCCATCCGGAAACAGCCTATTTCCCGATGGAGCTTTCAGCAGTCACTACAAAAAGACCGCTTAAACCTTCAGCCTCGCAATAATGGGTTTGAGGCGTACTCATTAACCGGATGAACCTGAAAAAAACAAATCAATATCACACAGAGAACACAGAGAACACCCGCCGTCGCCAGAGCTATGGCGAGGCAGGCAGAGAAAAGAATTTTATTTCAAAAAACAAAAAAACACTCTGCGATCTCTGTGGGCTTGAGCGACCCTGAGTCCTATCGAAGGGGAGCGGGCGTGAAATAAAAAAAATCTCCGTGTACACTGCGAGTTCCAGTCCCATAAGTATGCAGTGGTGGAACACCCCGATGGGGTGTCCCACCCTTTTGGTTGGGGATTCTTTACTCCTATTTCAATTTTTTCAACCAGGGACCGGGCTTTAACCAATGATCCTTCAATTCTTTGAGTTGGCCGCTGTCTTCAAGGGCGTTGAGGAAATTTTGCATCCAGTTAACCAGTAGTGGATCGTTTGGAGGCAGTGCGATACCGATAGGTTCATACGTAAATGGTGTGATGACCGAAGCCAGTCCTTTGTCCGGGTAGCGAAATACAGATACCACAC
>CAZENC010000496.1:0-2410 GCA_964513115.1 uncultured Desulfobacteraceae bacterium
AAACATCTTTGTGCCGTTAAGTATATATTTGTCGCCTTTTTTTTCCGCCCTTGTTTTCATGGACAGCGCATCTGATCCGGCTTCCGGTTCAGTAATACATAGTGCCCCGACTTTCTTTCCATTGATCAAATCGGGAAGGTACTTGTGCCTCTGTTCCTCATTGCCGTTGCGGAATATGTTTTCGGTGCACAGGATTGCGTGTGAGCCGTAAGTATTGGCCGTCGAAACACACCCCCGTGCCAGTTCTTCCATAACCAGGACACAGGAAAGAAAATCTGATCCGCTCCCGCCATATTCTTCCGGAATAGTGATACCGAACAGCCCCATCTCAGCCATTGCCCTGAAGTTTTCTTCGGGGAATCTTTCCTCCTCGTCGATCTCCGCAGCCAATGGGATTACGTCGTTATCAACAAACCTGGCCACTGTTACCTTCAGCATTTTTTGTTCTTCTGTAAGCTCAAAATCCATCTGCAGTCTCCTATGTAATGCCTGGTTCAGTCATCTTCTTCCCGAACGAACCTTTTGATAAAATCAGTATTAAAATCCCCCTTCTGAAACCGGGAATCGTCCATTACCTTTTTGTGGAAGGGAATCGTAGTCTTAACAGGTTCTATTTTAAATTCATTCAGAGCCCTTTTCATTATTCTAATTGCTCCGTCCCTTGTGAGATCGTAAGATATAAGCTTGGCAATGAGCGAATCATAATATATGGGCAATTCATAACCCTGGTAGAGGTGGGTATCGAGCCTTACCCCGAAGCCGCCCGGGGGTTGATATTCCGTTATTTTCCCTGGTGAAGGGGCAAAATTTCTGTCAGGATCTTCGGCATTGATTCGACATTCTATTGCCCAGCCTCTCCTGATAATGTTTTCAAACGAGTAGCCAATCCCTTCACCTGATGCCAGCCTGATCTGCTCCTTGATAAGGTCTATTCCGGTCGTCAATTCAGTGACCGGATGCTCAACCTGGATACGTGCATTTATCTCCATGAAATAGAAGTCTCCGGCACTATCCATAAGAAATTCTACGGTCCCGGCATTGAAATACTTAACCGCTCTTGCAGCGGTGACGGCGGCATTACCCATGGCATCACGAAGTTCGGTCGTCAGCCGTGGAGACGGCGCCTCTTCAATGAGTTTCTGGTATCTTCTCTGTATTGTACATTCTCTCTCTCCAAGATGAATAATATCACCGAATCTGTCTGCCAGTATCTGGAACTCAATGTGGCGGGGTTCGGATATATACTTCTCGATGTACACTTCATCGTTTCCAAAGGCCGAACGGGCCTCCATTTTTGCGATGGGGAACTCTTCCATCAGCCTTTCCTCGTTTTCGCAAATCCTGATCCCACGGCCCCCACCGCCTCCCGATGACTTGACCATCGCAGGATATCCGATCTCCTTGCAAAGTGCCTTGGCGGCTTCAACGGTATCAACACCGCCCGGACTGCTGGGAATAACCGGAACACCTGCCTCATGAACAACTTTTTTTGCGGTAATCTTGTCACCTGCCAGCTTTAAATTTTGAGGAGTCGGACCAATAAAGACAAGATCTTGGTCCTCGCATGCCCGGGCGAATTCCTCGCTTTCCGCCAGATACCCATAACCCGGATGAACGGCCTCTGCCCCGGTTTCCTTAGCCGCAGTTAAAATGCTGTCAATGTTCAAATAGCTCTTCGAGCTGATTGGAGGACCTATTAATACCTTTTCGTCTGCCAGACTGAGATGGAGTGATTCAGTGTCTGCTTCGGAATAAACGGCAACGCTTTTTACGCCCAGTTCCATGCAGGCACGAATAATCCTGTGGGCGATTTCACCTCGGTTTGCAATGAGTATCTTAGAAAACATAGTAAATATCCCGGTCCAAAGCGTCCAGCTTTTGAATAACCCATGAAAAGGGCTTTTTTAGTTAAAGCCTTACAAGTTAAAGGTGACTAAAGTGATCTAAAGTGACTGAAGTCATAGGGTCGCTTCGCTCCGCTGATTTTATATAATTGACAGAATTCCTTAACTTTAGTTCACTTCAAACTCCTTCAAGGATTCCTCAGGCAAAGCCGCATATTTATGGCCTCGCCCTTGGGACTAGATTTCATCTAAAAAATGAACTTTTTTCCTTTTCAGCACACCTTTCATGACAGCCAAAAATTCAACTCTTCTCGATTACGAATATGAGATCATCATCCTTTAAAGCTGCCTCATTTTTTGCGGCTATTTCAACAATTTTGCCTGCTGACGGCGACTTCACACTCTGGAAAACCTTCATGGTTTCCAAAAGTCCAAGTACCTGCTTTTTTTTGACTTCATCTCCTATTTCCACATAGGCCGGTTGATCAGGGGCGGGCCTTCGGTAAAATATCCCGGACATGGGCGCCCTTACCTCTATACGTTTAGCACTTTTACCTGTATCGCTC
>CAZENC010000497.1:0-2394 GCA_964513115.1 uncultured Desulfobacteraceae bacterium
TTTTTCTTCAAGAGACAATCTCCCTCTACCAGTGAGGCTGATTACCTATGCGTGTACCCATCACTTCGAGAGTATCGGAGACCACGACGAATACATCCGGATCGATTTTGCGGACCAAATCCTTTAGCCGTGGAAGCTCCCGCATGGAGATGACCGTGTACAGAATCTGTATATCCTCGCCCGTGTAACCACCGCGTCCTTTTAATATGGTGACACCCCGCTGTATCTTCTCCATGATTTCATGGGATATCCTCTCCCATTCAGGGGAAATGATAAAGATGGCCTTCCTTTGACTGAGCCCTGTCACCACAACATTGACCACTTGTGAGTTGACGTAGATGTATATCAGGGTATAGATGGCGCCTTCCAGGGAAATAAGTACAGCTCCAGCGATGAGTATGAGGCTGTTGAATCCCAGAATGGTTGTGCCTAACCTGACCGAGAAACGTTTAAGGAGAATAACGGAGAGAATATCCAGACCTCCAGCGGATCCCAGAGACTTCAGAATAACACCGGATCCGACCCCCATAATAATGCCGGCCAGAAGGGCACTTAAAATTTTATCATATACGGGCAATGAGACATGGGCCCATGCCAATGCCCCGGAGAAGATCAACATGCCGGCGATACTGTAAAGGAAGAAGCGGCGACCCACATACATCCAGCCCAGAGCAAACAGGGGTACATTCAGAATAAAGTACATAGCCGCCACGGGCAGAGAGGGGATAAGGTAAAGGTAGTGGATCTCAAGTGCAAGACCGGTAAATCCCGCCCCGAAAAACTTCTGGGGGATGATTATGCTATTGACTGCCACGGCACAGAGGACGCTGCCCAACGAGATGAGGAGCAGATTCCACACCACCTGTCTTGTGATACCTACCATGGCTCCCGAAGACCATTTTTTGATCTGTTTTTCCATTTTCCTGATTTTCCTTTTTGTTATTAACGAAAAGAACTAGCCTAACCACAATAAATAGTCTGGTAATAATTGTAGCAAACATAGTCCTCTTAGATTTTCAAAATGTTTTATTCACTAAAAAGAATGCTCACAGTTCTTAAGAAACATCCTGTAAATTAAAGCCAAGTCCAGGTTTGTTAGTCGGAAAAAGAGTGCCATTACGGAGGATGACGGAACACTTTGAAGGATCATTTAGGAGTCCCAGATGGCCATCCAGATCAGCATAAACCACGTTAGGACAAGCCAGAGCGAAGTGCAGGCCGGCTGCAATAGCAAGGGCCGCCTCATCCATGCAGACAACCATCACCTCCAAACCGGCCGATCGAGCAACCGCATTAATCTGGAGTGCCTCGGAAATTCCACCTGCCTTCATTATTTTCACATTGACCATATCAGCCAGGTCTCTTAGAGCGATACGGAAAGCGTCCCTCAAGGTCATCGGCCAGTCTTGCATCTCTCAACATGTTATTTAAACAGATCCAGCTGCTTGTGTGCCCTGCCTTTGGGTTTCCATTCGCGACGATCCAGGGGTCTGAACAGGTCTCCGGGTATGTCGTCAAGGAATGGCGACCGCTTCATTGTCATAACGCGCCCGGTTATTTTCCTACGGCCGGCATTGGAAAGAATGAGCCGCGAACGGGCCCTGGTCATTCCCACATAAAAGAGCCGCCTTTCCTCTTCATCTTCTCTTGTCCCGAATAGGGAACAGGGTAACAGCCGATCCTCACAGCCTGTAATAAAGACCACCGGCCATTCAAGGCCCTTGGCCGCGTGGAGAGACATCAGTGCCACCCGATCACCTGCAAGAACCGCATGATCGATTCCCCTTTCCAGAGAGAGCGCATCCAGAAATGTCTTCATATCTCCAAAACTTACGGCTAATCGCCTGAGGAGAAGAATTGCCTCTTCGGCTTCCCGTGACGAACAATCCAGTTCGTGAAATGCTATGGCCTGATCAACGATATCCGGCAGAGAATTCGTGGCCTGAAATGCTTCAATGGCCGATTTTTTCCTAACCCCGGTACCGGCTAAAACTGCTTGATAGCTCTCTGCATAGTATGGGTTATCACAGGATTGAAGGGTCTGGAAAAAACGCCAGAGAATATTTACCGGATATCGGTTGATGAGAGGCTCTTGACCGGATCTGACAAAAGGGATCCCGGACCTGTCCATGGCCACTTCCAGGGCTTCTCCCTGGGCATTCAGACGGAAAAGGACCCCAATATCACCGAATCCCAGGGACATCTCGCCCTCGTGGGACTCCACGCGACCACTGTCAAGGGAAAAATAGGTGGTCCCCCCTATGAGTCTTTCCACCTGCTCAACGATCATCTCCGCCTCTTCAGATTCTGTCCGGCAGTCCGCAAACAATACGTGCGCTTTTCCCGAGGATTCGCATTGAAGGGGTTTATCCTTTCCCATTACTGCGGCGGCGG
>CAZENC010000498.1:0-2389 GCA_964513115.1 uncultured Desulfobacteraceae bacterium
GCAACCACAAAACATAGATAAGCCAATCATTCTCCTGGTGGAAGAACCTGAGCTATACATTCATCCACAACTCGCCAAACTGTTCTACGATGTGTTGGCAGGGTTTACTGCCTCCGATCAAGTTCTATATTCAACCCACTCTCCGCTCTTCGTTGACGCATTCGAATACGAGAGGATAGCAATTGTTACGAAGCAAGATCTCACAAGTGGTACTAAAGTGAAGACTGCGCCATCGGGGGCATTTGACGACCTCACTGACAGCAAGGTCTACAAGGGTCTCAGTAAGTTAAATCCGGTTGCTAATGAGATGTTCTTCGCTAGGAACATCCTGATTGTTGAGGGGCCCGAAGACCTAATTGCGATCACAGCGGTACTGTTCGATGAAGGGATGATAGAACAGCGAGTCGAGGAACTAGACTGGACTGTTGTTGTGGCATGGGGCAAGGACTCCATTCCGTTTCTACAACGAGTCCTCAATGCATTCGAACAAGAGTATTCGATACTTCATGATCTAGATATTGTTGCAGGTATGAATGAAGACATCAAGAAAAAGCACATAAAGTTGAATACAAGCATCACTGCGCTAGCAGGCAGTAGAGCAGTTCACACATTTCCGGTCAATCTAGAGACTTCACTGGGACTTACAGATAAGTTTCGAGATCAGTATGGGGCATATCGCTATTTTCTTGATCCGGCGAATATAACCAACGAAGTTAGACAGATTGTGACTGGCATCTTCAAATGAATTCAGGGCGCGTCTAACATACAAATGGAGTAGACGCCTTCTCGCTCGCCTTCGGCTCGCTGGGAGGGCGCTGGTCATCCTTGTCGTTATGCGTCACGAATCCTCTGCAAACTTGGGGTATAGTCATATGGGCAGCGGACCGCGTTATCGTGGAACTATAGACAATCCGGGCGAATTCGCTCGCGAATTCGTTCAAGGGCGTCTAGGTGGATTTGAAAAGGATATGCAGATATGTCTCACTCGACGAAAACTGAACGGAGGTATAACACATGCATATTTTCCAGCATTGGCGTCATGTTGTGGAATCATTGAGTACTTTACCGCTTTGTATTTTGGAAAAATCAAAGGTATTGGATGGCGCCAAATAGCTGATTGGACGCACCGTTATTTACCGCAATCCGGTTACGATGAAGACACTGTGCGAATCCTTGTTCAAGTGTTTCGGCATCCGGTCGCACATCGAGGTATCGCTAGTGGTGTGTGGATAGATAGAAATCATAGCTCCACCAATGTGCGTAGACTTACTTGGAAAGTATTGGCGGATGCGAGGCGCCCCGCGATTAGTATTGTACCGGAGAACGGCACCCTGACAAAAGATCCCCCTTGGGATTGCCCCTATACACATCGCGTTCATATCCATCTAAAAGCAATGAAAGTCGATATCCGAAATGCTGCAAATCGCTATATCAGGGAGATTGCATCGAACAAAAATCTCCAAAACAATTTCTTAGCTTGTATGCGGCAACTATATCCAAATTGATGTAGCCGTTATTATTATAACTGAATACTACGCATAACAACACCATCGAGGCCGACGCGACGCGTGTGGCTCATGGCTATAGTTATGCGTTTCAAAGGAGAGACAATTCCTGATCCTCAGCAAGGCGTGAGGTAAAAATTATAAAACTAAGTTAAAGGCATATGGAATACGACGTAGCATTCGATTTTTTTATGAAATCTCTAAAACAATTTCAGAAAAGCATTGTGCCTCTGTACAGAATTAATGTTGAAAGAGATTTCCCAGAGTTCATTGGCTCTTCAGTGTACTGCAACTTTGGGCCAGTTCCATTCATCTTCACCGCAAAGCATGTCCTTGAATATATATTGCCAGACAAAGCTTGGTATCCCTACTCGATGACAGAAATGCGAGAAGTCCCTTGCCAGAGGTATGCCTTAGCGATGCAAGATAATGATGACTCTGGGATTCTTCGACTAGATACACGCTTAGAAATGTGGAACCCTATTTCTTCGGATAGCTTCTCTGAATTCCGCAGAGATCAAGAATACCAACATTTTTTAGTAGGATACCCTGGGTCATCAACTAAAAGGTCCACTAGGAACGAGCAAAAGCTTGAAATCAAGGGCTATCTAACAAGCGCGGTTCCACAAGAGGACTATCCCCGTTTAAAAGTTGATCCAAATAATGAATTCGCAGTTCATTTTAGAAAGAAAAATGTCTACGAAAAGAACCGTAACATAATGACCTTTCCTAATCCGAATGGGATGAGTGGAGGAGCTGTATTTCAATTTCACGAACAGTCGGCTCATATCCAGTCATTAGTAGGAATAATGATTCGTTGGGACACAGTAAGGAAAAATGCCATTATTGCGTTAAGAATTGAATCAATTACGAAAAAGTTCAAA
>CAZENC010000499.1:0-2387 GCA_964513115.1 uncultured Desulfobacteraceae bacterium
CTTTTTAACCGAATATTAGTCATATCCCTAACCAACCCTTCCTGTTTATCTTGTTTCTGTTGATCTTTGGTTTGAAATTTTTCGAAAAAAAATTTCGCATTTTTTCTAATCTTTACCCTGCAGCAAACCTGTTGTCAAACATGAAAATAGGCTATCTGGTTGAAATGCCGATTATTTTTATGCCTCGGACTTTGTGGCATGATTAATGCTTTGTATATAAGTAACAGGGGACAAAACCGAATGAATGTAAAAATATATTTTATCACTTAAAGGGCGAAGATGGATCCGTTTGACAAACTGAAAAAGATGAAAATGCTACTCATAGACGACGATGAGTGGATTAGGGATTCATTGTGTATTTACTTTGAATCCCGGGGATGCAATTTGAGCGTTCTTGAAACAGCGGAAGAAGGCTTAGAAGCCTTAAAAAAACAGGACTATGACATTATCATAACGGATTACAGATTGCCCGGAATGGATGGACTGGAGTTTCTCAAGCGGATTCAAGGTTCTCATCCGCATGCCATGAAGATACTTATCACTGCCTACAGGAGTGAAGACGTTCTTTCTAAAGCGATCAGGATAGGGATTCACGATTTTATCGATAAACCTTTCACAGCCAAAACCATTGAAGATTCTCTGTCACGATTGCTTCAAGAGCAAAAACGCAACAGTACAGATTTTGATGTTAACCATTTAGTAGAAAGTCAAAACACCTGAAGTTAGGAGGTACCATGAACAATATCCTTATTGTAGATGATGACCGCGTAATCAGGTTTCTTTACCAGGAGGAACTGACTTACGAGGGATACAACGTCATCACCACCGATGATTGCCGGAATCTGCTTGAGCTGATTGACAATGAGGACCCGGACCTTGTCGTGCTGGAGGCAGTAATAGGCAAATACAATGGTCTCGATCTCTTGCAGAAAATCAGGAATACATACTACGACCTTCCGGTCATCCTGTGTACGGCATATTCCGACTATAAAAATGATCTGAGGTCAATCGCTGCCGATTACTATGTGCTCAAGAGTCCGGATTTAAGTGAGTTGAAGCAAAAAATCAGAATGGCTATTGAAGCCGGTATTAAGTTCCGCGACAAAATTGTGTCTGACAAGACCTCCCCGCAACTCGCTGAACTTTCTTCGGTTGGGAAGGACGCGGGAGCATTTATTGCATAGACAATAAAGCAATTTATTCAGAGGCCTGCAATATTAAGTTTTTTAGAATAAATCTTAAATTAGAAATAAAAAAGGGAGGAATAACCATGTTAGTCAAAAATTGGATGAGCAAAGAGCTAATCACCGTGGATGTAAACGATTCAATGCACCATGCGGCCAAGCTTCTGAAGGAAAACAATATCAGAGGCCTTCCGGTCATGAAAAATAGCAAGCTGGTCGGGATTGTAACGGACAGAGACCTGAAAAGGGCCTCTGCGTCAGATGCCAATACGCTGGATATACATGAACTTCTTTTTTTGATCGAAAAAATCAAGATCAAAGAAGTTATGACCAAAGGTCCTATTACAATTCCCGTCGACTATACCATTGAAGAAGCTGCGGAGGTTTTGCTGGATAACAAATTATCAGGCGCCCCTGTGGTGGACAATGATGGTAATTTAGCAGGCATCATTACACAGACCGACATATTCCGGGTGCTGGTCTCCTTAACCGGCGTTCGTGAAAAAGGTATCCAGTTCGGCTTTCTATTGGAAGATCGGCCCGGTTCCATCAAAGAGGTCGCTGACATTATTCGCAAGTACGGTTGCCGCATGGTGAGCATCATGAGCTCCAATGATGTTCAGAAAGGACTCCGGCATGTCTATATAAGGGCATGCGATTGTGACCGGGACAAACTCGACCAGCTTAAAGAAGATCTTAAAGCAAATACCAGGATGCTTTATGCAGCGGACCACGTCGAAAAGAAAAAGGAAATTTACCAGGAGTATCAAAGGCCTTTCGCGAGTTGGGTTACGGGATAATCGGTTCCGGTTATTGAACTGATTGCATTAAACAAAATCGAAAAATATTAGATAAGGAGACTAAATATGGAAAACAAAAAGAAAAAAGAGACCAAGAATTTGTCAAGAAGGGATTTTCTCAAGGCAACCGGAGGAGCGGCGGCAATAGCAGGCGTTGGTGCGACAGGACTTGTTCTGAGCCCCAGAGAGGCAGGCGCAACCGAAGCTCCCAAAAAATGGGACTCCGCAGTAGATGTTCTCGTTATCGGCAGCGGTTTTGCCGGACTTGCCGCGGCCATCGAGGCCAAGAATGGAGGTTCATCGGTGGCTGTACTTGAGAAAATGCGTGTTCCCGGCGGGAACTCGATAATTAACGGGGGCGTGATGGCGGTGGCCGGTTCCTACATACAGGCGGAAAAGGGGA
>CAZENC010000500.1:0-2373 GCA_964513115.1 uncultured Desulfobacteraceae bacterium
GGGGCGGCTATTTTCCGACCCTTTACTATGAAGAGGTATTCTCCAAAACCTCGGCAGTAGACCTCATAGTGATTGGTGAAGGTGAAGTACCTGCCCTTTCGATAGTCGAACTCCTCGAAAAAGGCAAAGATCCGAAAAGCGAAAATATCCCCAATCTGGCCTGGAAAAAGGATGGTCAAATCCATCTTTCCGGGAAAGGAACGCGGTTTGATCTTAACGAGAAGGCTTTTCTCAACCTGGAATTATTAAAATATCCAAGGGCATATGATATCCTGCCCTATGCATTCAGCCGTGGATGTCCCTATCATTGCAATTTCTGCATGGAAGAGTTTATAAGGCCCAGCAGGAAAGAGGTCCCTTCTGAAATTATCCGGAGCGATTTGAGCAACCTGTCACAACAGATCAACGCCCACACCCTGATGGTCAGCGACGCCCTTTTCAAGTCTTTCAGTTTGTTCCCTTATCTTCGATCATTGGGAATGAAGGTCAACTTTGAAACCCGCTGCGATGTCCTGGATCCATCCATAATTCCCGGAATTGCGGATGTTTGCGGTGTGTTGGCTCTTGGATTCGAATCGGCAAGTTATGATACATTAAGACGGATGAATAAGGTCAGAGATAAGGAGCACTACGATCATTACATAGCCAACACTATTGCCATATTCAAAGAGGCCGTAAGAAATGAAATACCTATAATGGTTTTTTTTATTTCCGGGTATCCGGGCGATACAGAGAAAGATCTTGAAGAGAGCCTTGTTTTTGCTGAGGAGTTATCAAAACACAGAGGGCCGGGCGGACACGTTTTCAAAATCGGGGAATGCAGGGTATATCCGAAAACCAAGATTCATGACTTTGCCCAGTCCTCACCGGATGTGGTGTTTGATGATGATGGTGTTTTCGGACAGAACGTTGTCAGAAAACCTTCAAAAGATCTGGACTTTGAGGCTATTCTGGCTAACATGAGTGATATCTTCAATCTTTCCAATAACACATCAAAACTGCAGAAAACTCTCTTGAATATGATGCCCTTTTTTCGACTCCCGGCCCACGCTTTGACTGATGATATAATTCCCGATGAATGTTATTCGGACGGCGACAGGGACGTCTTTAACGTGCAGGTGGAAAGTCTTTCTACTTTCAGGGAATTGATGCCCGTGCTGACAAAAAAATACAAAGAGGGGATGTCCGGACAGAGAAGCACACGCACTTTGCCGTTCTGAGTTTTAATAGTACCGAGGTATATTATATGGAAAAACAAATAAGCTGTATAACCTCCAGGGCTATCATTGATTACATAGAAAAATACAATAATGGCGACTTTTCTGTCATTCTGGACGACCTTGATCCCGAAATCGATACCCTCCCAAATCCTGAAGGTTTTCTGAAAGATCCCAACAACTGGGTCTCCTGCACCGTTGTTTCCAGATTACTGGAAAGGGCCAGAAAAATTCTCAATGATGAAATGGTCGCCTTCAAAATCGGAAAATATGCTGTTGAAAAAGCCTCTCTGGGCTATGCCCAGAAAATAATAGTTAAGGCATTCTGGTCATCAAAAATGGCCCTTAAACATGCTCAAACAATCAATGACAAATGGAACAGAACCAAAAGAGTGGAAATCGTGAAGAGCAAGAGGAATGAGGGAATTATCCGCTTGTATTGGGCCCCCCAAGTGGACATGACAAAAGACATGTGCCTGATGAATCAGGGCACCTATACCTTTCTTCCCCTTATCTGGGGCGGTAAGCCACTCACCCTAAAAGAGGAATGCTGCTACTATGAAGGCGCCCCTTATTGTGAATACCACCTGAAATGGCCTGCCAGGAATAGCTTCCATGAAATATTCTCACGGTTTTTCAAATCAAAATCTGTTCTGATGGAAACAATCAGGGAGATGGAGGCGGATAAAAAAGTCATTAAGAATAAATACGAAGAGGTGAACAGCCTGAATGAAGAACTCAGTTATAAAATCAAACAGCTTTTGGCCATACAGGAAACAGGAAAGGCAATCCTCTCCGTCCTTAACCTTAAACAGCTGTTGACCGTTATTATGAATATTTTATCCAATGTTTGCCAGATTAACCGTGCAATTATCATGCTGGTGAATGAAGAAACAAAAAACCTTGAATATATACACGGAATTGGTTTAAAAGGGCCAATCCCGGAAAATATTACGAACTACAGGGTTCCCCTTGATCGAGTAAGTAACATCCTGGTAAGGGTCACAAGCACGGGACGACCGGAATATGTTCCTGAAGTAAATAGCTCGACATTAAGAAAAGAAAACATTGTCTTGAGCCATGGCAAACCGATCTCGGTATTTGTCGTTCCATTGATAACCAGATCCAAGGTGATTGGCGTCATCGCCACTGATGC
>CAZENC010000501.1:0-2367 GCA_964513115.1 uncultured Desulfobacteraceae bacterium
CACTTTTGCTTTGCATATCAAATAGTTATCATGGTCCGACCCCAAGCCGACTTTCGACCCCAAGCCGACTTTCCACATTGCCGATGCGCATGTGGGCGTCAAAGGCCTGGCGCTCCAGGGTAAGCTCCTGCCTGATCTCAAGCTTCACCCGCGCGCAGACCGAATCATCCACCGCAAGGGCAGGAGGGGCAAGGATCAATATGGAAAGAAGGATGAATGCAACCAGAGAAATAAAGGATAATTTTTTATTATTTTGTTTCTTCTTCATCTCTTCCCTCCAGCTGCCATGTCTCCATCAAACCAATTCAACTAATCCAACCAATTGAATCAATAGAACCAATCGAACTAAAAATTACCTTGTCCCATGTCAAAACCTGACCCCGATACTTCTCTATCTGAGCATCCTGTCCAATGTCAAGGGCTGACCCCTCGTCTTTCCCCAGAGCGTAATAAGAGATAGCTTTTTATTGCTTTGCTTCCTTTTCATCTCCTCCCTCCAGCTACCATATCTCCATCAACTAATAAAACTAATCGAACTAAAAATTACCTTGTCCCATGTCAAGACCTGACCCGGTTCTTTCCCCCAATCAACTAGTTACTTTGGTCAGAACCCACGTTCCTCGTACCGCAATCCATCTTCATCCTGTCATCAATAATTTTTCTCCAATGTTTTTCTGCTTTTGGTTCTTTTTCTATAAGAGCATATCTTTTTTCTATTTCATTAGCGGGTTCTTTCAACAAGATATTTGTCGGTATACCTCGTTCTATATCAAGATTTATAAAAGTCGTTAAACTACCAACAAATTTCCAATCCTCATTTATTCTGATGCAATAAATATAATTCTTTTCCCCAGGTATTAACCCCCTCGTAGATTGAATCCATTTGTTTTTCCAATAAAATTCTTTTTCTTTTTTTATAAAAATTTTACCATTACTTTCAATTTTCCATCTTCCCAGTGAACCATTATATTGGTTTTCTATATCTTCTGTATGTCTAGCATAATATATATATACTTTTTCTCTTAAAAATATATATCCTCCTCTTATGCCACCTGCTATGGGGAATTGGTCAGACCAAATCCCTACTAGCTTATCTTCAAGATTACAATCGCTATGTGCAGGCAAAATGCAACCACCAAGTAAAAAAAACATTACAATTATTTTTTTCATTAAATGTCTCCTAATGGTTTTTTACTTAATTTATTTTTACAATTTATCATTACCATCTTTAAAAAATATATGAGCTTACCTTTCTGGTAATCTGTAATAATGTACATCATCTGCTAGGTCACCAAATGCGGTATCAACATCAGCAATGCCGGGATTTGCTCCAGATTGTCCAATCATAGTTGTATCTGTATCAGATGGGGCAACAACACCGGCATGTCCATCAAATAGTTATCATGGTCCGACCCCAAGCCGACTTTCCACATTGCCGATGCGCATGTGGGCGTCAAAGGCCTGGCGTTCCAGGGTCAGCTCCTGTCTGATCTCAAGCTTCACCCGCGCACAGACCGAATCATCCACCGCAAGGGCAGGAGAGGCTAAAAGCGGTATGGAAAGAAGGATGAATGCACAGAGAGAAATAAAGGATAACTTTTTAAGGTTTTGTTTCCTTTTCATCTCCTCACTCCAGCTACCATATCTCCATCAAACCAATAAAACCAATGTAACTAATCCAACAAATTGAACTAATAGAACCGATTAAACCGCCTTTTCTCATCCCAAAAATATCATTCTAAGGCCTAAATAAACCCCCTTAATTCATCAAATCTTCTATTATATCAACTAATTACCTTGGTCCGACCCCAGGCCTCCAGGCTGCCTCAAAGAGCCATGCAATCCACCGCCTCTTGTCTCTCGCAAATCTCAAAAGGAATTCCTGTTTGTGGCAGCGGTGGGTTATATGCCACACATAACCCGGAATATAATGCCGATTCGCCCTAGGCATTTCCTTACTCTTATATTATGCTTAAACCCTCTTTTTCATCCCCAAAATAGCATTCTAAGTCCCAAATAAGCACTATAATTCATCACTTTTGCTTTGCATATCAAATAGTTATCATGGTCCGACCCCAAGCCGACTTTCGCATGTGGGCGTCAAAGGCCTGCCGCTCCAGGGTAAGCTCTTGCCTGATCTCAAGCTTCACCCTGGCACAGACCGAATCATCCACCGCAAGGGCAGGAGGGACAAGGATCAATATGGAAAGAAGGATGAATGCAACCAGAGAAACAAAAGATAGCTTTTTATTGCTTTGCTTCCTCTTCATCTCCTCCCTCCAGCTACCATGCATAGTATCCTCACTGGGTTTTGTCCCATGTCAAGACCTGACCCCGATTCTTCGATTCTCAAAAGAATATGAACAT
>CAZENC010000502.1:0-2364 GCA_964513115.1 uncultured Desulfobacteraceae bacterium
AAGATGCTCAGGATACAGACAGCTTCATGGAGTTGTATGAAGAAAGCCTTAAGAGTATCCAGGAAGGTGAAGTTGTCAAGGGGGAAATTGTTCAAGTAGACAAGGAATATGTCCTGGTTGATATTGGGTACAAATCGGAAGGCCAAATCGCAGTCCGCGAGTTTTTGGATTCGGAAGGAAACCTGACGGCCAATGTCGGAGACAGGGTTGAGGTACTTTTAGAGCGGCGGGAGGACGACGAAGGCACCATAAGGCTTTCCAAAGAAAAGGCAGCCAAGATCAAGATCTGGGATGACATCAAAAAGATCTATGAAAATAATGGTATCATTAAGGGAAAAATTTTGTCGCGGGTCAAGGGAGGGCTTTCTGTTGATATAGGTTTGCAGGCCTTTTTACCAGGATCTCAGGTTGATTTGAGGCCTGTCAGGGATATGGATGGCCTGGTAGGGACAGAGCACGAGTTTAAGATCGTAAAATACAATAAAAGGCGCGGGAATATTGTACTATCCCGTCGGGCAATTTTAGAAGCACAGCGAAAGGCCCAGAGAGAAGAAACCCTGAATTTGTTGGAAGAGGGAGCAGTCCTAGAAGGAACGGTCAAGAATATTACGGATTATGGTCTGTTCATAGATTTAGGGGGAATTGACGGCCTTGTCCACATTACGGACATGTCCTGGGGCCGTGTCGGGCATCCATCGGAAATGCACCAATTAGGAGACAATATAAAAGTAAAGGTTTTGAGTTTCGATAAGGATAAGGCAAGGGTGTCGCTTGGTATAAAGCAGTTGACACCTGATCCGTGGAGCAATGCCGAAGAAAAATATCCTATTAGTATGAGAATTACAGGGCGTGTTGTAAGCCTGACGGATTACGGCGCATTTATAGAGGTAGAACAGGGGGTGGAAGGGCTGATTCATGTGTCCGAAATGTCATGGACAAGA
The DNA here is from genome assembly GCA_964513115.1 of uncultured Desulfobacteraceae bacterium. Classification (GTDB taxonomy): domain Bacteria; phylum Desulfobacterota; class DSM-4660; order Desulfatiglandales; family Desulfatiglandaceae; genus JAFDHL01. Next base: position 942 of record CAZENC010000502.1, read on the forward strand.
AAGATAAGACATCCCTCTCAGATCCTGAATGTCGGTGATATGGTAGATACAGTAGTCTTGAACATCGATGTTGCCAAAAAGCGGATTTCTTTGGGCATGAAACAGGTTGAGCCGAATCCTTGGGATGTCATTGAAGAAAAATATCCCGTGGGGACAACCATAGAGGGGAAGATAAAGAATATTACGGACTTCGGCATTTTTATAGGCATTGATGAAGGCATAGACGGTCTTGTCCATATATCAGATATCTCATGGACCAGAAGGATAAAGCACCCCTCGGAGGTTTATAAGAAAGGTCAGGAAGTGCAGGCTGTTGTTCTTAATATTGAAAAGGAAAACGAGCGTTTCTCACTGGGTATAAAACAGCTCACTGAGGATCCGTGGGACAAGATCCCGGAGAGATATAAACCGGGTACGCGAGTGACCGGGACTGTAACGAATGTGACCGATTTCGGGCTTTTTGTTGAGCTTGAAGAAGGCATAGAGGGTCTCGTGCACATTTCCGAGATAGCAAAAGATAGACATGGAAATCCGATGTCAAGATTTCAGGTCGATGATGTGATCCAGGCCAAGGTCCTAAAGGTATCCCGGCAAGATAAAAAAATTGGCCTATCCATTCGAAAGCTGGAAGAAAGCACTGAAAAAGATATTTACAGGAGCTATTTAAATAATCAAAGGGAAGCCACATCAAACCTGGGTGAGTTATTGAGAGAAGAGATGGTTAATTTACAGGGGGAGACTTTGGCTGCTAACCCGGAATTTGAAAACGCCGAAGCACCTGAGACAGAATTAGAAATAAGGGATGAAACAGTAGATAGTGCTCACGAAGAACCGGCACCTGAAGAAACTGAATCCGAGGAAATGGAATCAGGAGCAGTCGAAGAGGATACTGAATTAAAGGCAGTATTTAAGGACGAAACAGTAGACAGTGCTCCCGAAGAACCGGCACCTGAAGAAACTGAATCCGAGGAAATGGAATCCAAAGCGATCGGAGAGGATACCGAACCAAAGGAGGAAGTTAAAGACGAGCCGGCCGACGCTGCTTCCGAGGAACTGGACCCTGAGAATACGGATTTAGCTTAGTGGCAAATTCACGAGTTGGAAGTTTAGGCAAATTTTGACCTTATATCTGAAATTACCGGCTCCCAACTGATTTTTGGCATTTCATCATTCCATGCTGAAGGTATAGACTAAAAAAACTCTCCGGTTTTCTGCCGAAAGCGGATAATAATTCCGAAACCTCTGACAATGTCAAAAAAAAAACATCCTATACTGATAGTCATAGGCATCCTTGGTGCAATTGCACTTTTGCTTTTTGGAACCATGGCCCTTGTCTTGACAGTTTTTTTACCCTCCTCCGATTTTTCCTTTGGTGAAAAAATCGGTGTTATTCCGATAGATGGTCCTATTTCAGATTCCCTGG
>CAZENC010000503.1:0-2364 GCA_964513115.1 uncultured Desulfobacteraceae bacterium
GCTGATAGTTAATTATCCAACCGGGCTTTCTAAATAATAGCTTCCCAAAATGCCGTTTTTAATCAGGCGCAAACCTCGCTTTTTTTATTTAGGAGATGCCCCTTGAAAAGATGCACGCACACTCGAGAAGCTAATTTACGCTTTACTCTAATCCAGTTACAGAGAATTATACTTATATATGTATACTTGTCAAGCATTTTTTTATAAATAAAACAAAATTTATATAATGTATATTTATATGGTAGATATATAACAATATTGGTACAATATATTGTATGATTTATTATTAGGGAAATGAGAAAAATCGAGGAAACAACCACGTTGAAAGGAAAAAAGTACGAGATAAAACTTGTAGAAAGGATTAAAATTTCAGGATAGCAAAACTATTCACTCATGTTCTCAATCAGGGCAAGCCTCAAAGTATTTAGGCCGATCATGGACCCCCGCGCCTGTATTGCAATGACATCGCCTCCCATGTCCCAGGAGTAAGCCTTTTCAATGCCCTTGCCTGCTACCCCTGCATACCCCTTTACTTTGTATTCTTCATCTTTCTTATCCAAAAAGCCAAGGATTGCAAGACCGATATCCGCATGCGCAATGATGCTTTCATTTCGAGCAATGGATAGAGCTGTTTCAGTTCCCAGTACACAATCTCTTCTTCCCATCCACTTAATCAAGTTTTTTTCGTCTGGTATGACACAACTTTCCAATAACCTGTGTGAGGTGAGGCCGTGGAGCTTCCGCGCAGCCCTTCCAGCAGTAAAGGTTTCAAAAATGGCGAGTGTTAAATCCCTATCAGTGAGCATTGAATCAATAACCTGCTCGAGTGTGTCATCATCTTTTCCGAAAATCTTATTTCCTAATCGGGATCGGATCTCCTGTTCAACGGGCCTTATGAGGTCGTCTACAGATTGCTTGTTCCCGGCCTTAGCTGCGATACGTATTTTGATCTCTCCCTGAGAGGCCAAAAGCCCTATCTCCGGATTTTCCGCCTGTTCCATTAGGTCGCCGATCAGCTGGTCCACCCTGCTTTCGCCAATGCCCACTGTTTTCAGCACACGGTAAATAATCCTTTGGTCTGTCAGGTGAAACCTCTTTCTCAGCCAGGGTATGACCTCCCTTTTCAAGAGGTACTTGAGTTCCCTGGGTACGCCGGGAAGACAGATGATAGGTTTTCCACGGACTTCCCTGACAAATGCGGGGGCAGTGCCAACCGGGTTTGGAATTGCCTGACTGCCGGCGGGCACAAAGGCCTGCCGCCGGTTGTTTTCAGGCATATTATACCCATACCGGTTAAAAACCTGTTCAATCTGTGCCATAAGGTCCTTTCTGAATTCCAGATCCACGCCTGCAGTCTTCGCGACAACTTCGCGCGTCAGGTCATCCTTAGTAGGGCCCAATCCGCCCGTGGTAATCACCATGTCACATCTTTGAACCGCACCCTCTATCACCTGCTTCATTTCATCGGACAAATCGCCTACCGCTGTTCGAAAACGGACAGAAATACCTATCCTGCCCAACTCCTGGGCAAGATAAGTGGTATTTGTGTCCAGGATCTGACCTAACAGGAGCTCAGTACCAATTGTGATGATTTCACAATTAGGGGATACGACTGGTATCTTTTTTGTGGGGTTTTGCATAAATACGGCCTTTGTCTCAAGTATTACTACAAATAATCAGGCCCAGGGTGTTAGAAGTTCCTGGAGTCTATGCATGAGAGGAAAAAGGAGAATCAAGGACCGGTTTTTCAGCATCATGAACCCTTATACTGTCTCCGAGTGTTTCCATTCTGAGATCTCCGTTTTCGTCATACAACCTGGCCTTGATGCGTGTCAAATATCCATTGGCAAATGCCCGCGTTCGGACCTCAAGTAAAACATCGCCCGATGAATGCACGACCTGAAACCCTCCAGGTATGGACCGGTGGATACATGCTTCAGGATTTGATTGAATGCGATTCCAGTTCAGTTCCAGAAGCAGGTCCCCTGAACCCTCCGTCAGCAGCCTGCAGGAAATACGGGGGGTGCTCTCTCCTGGAAGCACTATATCGCCCAAAAAATAAAATCCTTCCTGTTTATCCGGGTTGCCCACTACAAAACCGGGTGTCGGCATTTCATTTACAAGGTAATTATGGTGAGCGCTGATCTTGCTTTCTCTGTATCTAACCACAATTCTTTCCTTTTTTTGACATTTGCACTGTTCTGCGCCATGCCTTGTAATTCATTCAAATTCTTCTGCGAAGTGTTTCAAGCAATAGGGGTAATACAGTTTTCCCGTCCGCCACCAGCCCAAGATCGGCAATCCTGAATATGGGCGCATTAGGATCACGGTTTATGGCGATAACAGTTTCAGCTCCCTGTATAC
>CAZENC010000504.1:0-2355 GCA_964513115.1 uncultured Desulfobacteraceae bacterium
AAATTCCGAAAAGCATCACAAAAGCAGTAAGGAGAAACCCCTTCCACGGCTGGGGTACCCCTTCCGTAGAAGGGTATTGTGCCTGCCACCCCGCCCCGATTATAGCCAGGACAGGCACATTCGACATGATAATTGTCGTAAATAGACCCAGATACGTCTTCATATCAAAATAAGACGTAACAATCATCATCGCTCCCAATGTGACAACAAGCCCAAATATACCCCGCCAAGGCTGCGTTATGGTCCAGTTTGCTGTGGGTGTCATTTCGTCCATTGCGTTTCCTCCTTTTATCTGTGGGGCCTCTTTTTTATAAAGACCCGGTTTTCGGATAGCATCTGGCAAAAAACAGCATTATTATTGTTGGTGGCTTACCCAATGTGAAGGCCACGTTGACACCGATCTCTCAATTGTGTTTTAAAACTTTCATCAAATATGTTGATTAGTTATCAAAATAAATCTATTTTTACCCCCTCTCACTTGATAAAATGAAAAACTGTTTTTAAGTCCCCATAAATCACCCTTTGAAAGCCGCTCGGAACAAAAACTTATTTTGGACAAGAGTGATTTGATATTCTTCATAACACGGAAAAATTAGTTTTTTTAACTAATCGGTTTTCTTGGATTGTGATCGCCTAGCCTTAATGCTGGCCCTGAATCTCTCCCAGAATTCCTTGTCGGTATCCTGCCAGGCAGCGCCCCATTTCTTTTCAAAATAGGATGTGGGCAATCTCTCCTGCCATGGGCCCCAGGTATTTTCCCCCTTTTTCTTGGCCTCCAATACATCATTCAAGAAAGTTGTAATATTCGTCAGTTCTTCCTTGGGGAGATACGAAGCAGCTCCTTCTTTTATGGATTTTACGAGATTGTCAGGAGTAAATGCATGGGCTGTCAACATGACGGCTGTAATATTTTTCCGGTTAGCGATGTCTAACAGGCCGTAACCGTCAACTCCCATTATATCCAGAATTGCTATATCAAAATCCTGGGATTCCAACAGGTCTTTTGCTTCTTCAAAAGTGGATGCCTTTACAACATCGCACATGGATAGCAACTCTTCCAGCGCTTCTAAAATATCAGGTTCATCGTCTACCGCGAGAATCTTTTTGCCATCTAACAAACTGCTTTCTGACATGTTAACAACCCCTTATTCAAGTTATCACCCCACACGGCCCTTTCCCTTGCTTAAGACCCCGATCCTATCGGGCAAAGGTATTACAAATTTTCATCTATGGGCATGCAGAATATACACATCCGTGTGGACAGAATATTTTAGCCTGGAATCTTGATACGTTTCATTGCCTGTTCCATCAGCAGTTGGTAACCGGTCTTTTTTCCGAGAACAGACTCTTTCTTGCGCTGACTCCAGACGGTCTCCGGCCGGGCCTGTACAATGAATACACTTTCCGGAAAAAAAAAGTCCTTATCAATGGCCCACTCTATGTCCATGGCACGGCCATAGTGTTTTTCGATTCCCCTTGCTATTTTTACCAGTTCTTTAATCTCCCGGTCATCCAAACAGCATTTGGACTGCATATCCGGTTCCACATCGATATTAACCACCTCTCCCCTGTCAGGGTCATAAACACATTTAATATGCTTGGCCGATATGGTTTTTTCACTGGTCTCCATAACCACCTTGTCCACGACAAATTTATCAGGGTTTACTGTCCCCCCCACCACTGTTTCCCCCAATCCCCAGCTGCCCTCAATGACAACCTTGGACGGGTCACCGTCGGTCGGATTAATTGTGAACATAACCCCGGCCGCCCTTGAATTGACCATTTTCTGTACCCCGACGCTTATGAATACCTTCTCATGGGGGAAGTCGTTCTTGTTTCTGTAATCTATGGCGCGGGGTGTGAACAGGCTGGCCCAGCACCTCTGGACACTGTCGAGAACCTTCTCTATCCCTTCAACCCAGAGGTATGTGTCCTGCTGTCCGGCAAAACTTGCCGTGGGTAGGTCCTCGGCCGTTGCGCTCGAGCGAACCGCCACCGGCAAAGTTTCAACTGAGCATTTCTCGCAAAGCAGGGAATACCCTTCCCCTATGGCGGACCTAATTTCATCGGGTAAAGAGGCATTATTGATCAGCCCCTGAATCTCGGCACTCGCCCTATTAAGGGATTCCATATCATCAGGAGGCATATTAGAGAGGATATCAAGTATCTTATCCTTTATTCCTGTATCCGTTATAAAACCGAGGTAGCCGTCAGTGGTTACGGCAAACCCGGGCGGAACTCGGATGCCGGCCTTGATCATCTCTCCCAGACTGGCATTTTTACCCCCGACAAGGGGAAGCGAATTTTTATCTGCGTCCTTAAAATTGAGGATGTAACCCATCTATTCCTCCGTCT
>CAZENC010000505.1:0-2354 GCA_964513115.1 uncultured Desulfobacteraceae bacterium
CTACCCTCTTGTCTTTATCGATAATCAGTTCAATGGACCCTTTAAGCACAGTACCCATCTGTTCGTGGGGGTGGGAGTGTTCAGGAATCTCGGCGCCCGCCTCTAAGCGGAAAAACACCATGGTCATTTTTTCTCCTGAGATGACTCGCATCTCAACACCTTCCGCAGGTATTTTTGGGGCCATTTCTTTGACGACATAGTAACTCATGTGAAATCCTTTCTATCTTTTTATGATTTTACATTTAATAATACACTGATACCCCCATGACAAGAACTGTTTTGGATTAAAACAGTTGAATTGTAAAATAATCAGGAAGTATAACAGCTTGACAATTGGCTCGCTATCTCTCATTCTGACGCAACATAAAGACGGTTCTAAAAAACACTTCATTCTAATACCATTTAAAAATGCTTCTCGTCACCTTGCTTGTAGTTAATAGCCTATTTTTTGTACTGGCCGCGCTGTTCCTTTACGAATCAATCCGTGAAAAAGAACCCAGGGCACCCAAAATAGGCTTGGCTTTGTCAGCGGGCCTTGTGCTTCCGGCCGTGTTAACGATGTTTTTACCATCTATTCGTTGGCCTATTGCAATTTTTTTTGGCCTTCTGATTCTCTTTGGCCTGCTTTTTTTCATTCCCGGAAAGCAAAAACCTCACAAGGGTTCAATGGGCCACGTGGTCGGCGAAGTTAAGCGATTTGACGAGAGGGACATCCCTTTTGCCAGGAACCGTTCGTTACCTCCAGGCTCGGATATTTATAGGCATTACTATGAAATGCATCCCGATCGTGAGGAACCGGATGCCAGAAGACGTGATAGGGGAGGCCCCGTGGGCCGGACAGGGGCAATAGATAATTTTTACGGACCAAATGTATCCATGATAAATGCCTCTTTTTCCCTGCCGCCTATGCTAGGTCCATATGCAGAAGCCGAGCCTGTAAACTCCAGGCCGTCTTTTTTAGTTGAACCTGAAAGGGCCTCGGAGATAGTCAAAGGTTTTGCAAGGCACCTGGGGGCCGACCTTGTTGGTATATGCAGGGTCAACCCCCTTTGGGCATACTCCCATAGAGGAGAAATTTACTATGACAACTGGGATCAATGGGGTGAAGAAATACGCGAACCGCTGCCATATGCGGTTGTCTTTGCAACAGAGATGAAATATGAGACAGTTGGTTCAGGGCCACACACACCGGCACTCGTGGAGAGTTCGGCCAATTACGCCAAGGGTGCATATATTTCTACTATCTTATCCCGTTGGTTTGCCGGTATGGGCTATAAGGGCGTGGCCCAGCACAGTCGCCACTATGACCTCCTTATGGTTCCCTTGGCAGTGGACGCAGGGCTGGGCGAATTAGGCCGTAACGGCTATCTCATCTCCGATAGGCTGGGTCCCAGGGTTCGCATTTTTGCGGTTTTGACTGACATGCCCCTTGTCCCGGACAAACCCGTATATCTGGGCGCTGAGGAGTTTTGCCGGCGCTGTAAGAAATGCGCTACAGCCTGTCCCTCTCGCTCTATTCCTACCGACGATAAAACCATTTTCAACGGTGTTAAAAAGTGGAAACTTGATGAAGATACCTGTTTTGAGTACTGGGGAAAGGCAGGAACCGATTGTTCCATATGTATGGGTGTTTGCCCGTTTTCCCGACCAAACAGATCAATTCACCGGCTTGTCAGATGGCTGCTGCCCCGGTCTTACCTTGCACGCAGGTTTTTCCCTTATATTGACAATTTGATTTATGGCAAAAAGTGGAGGTCGAGGGCCGTACCCGCATGGGTGGACTATCAGCAGGGAACGGGAAAGTAATAGATCGGTCCAATCTCCCGCGCAGTAGAGGTAAGTGTTAAAAACACAGATAAACCGTAAAGGAGGAATTTGTAGGATCTCAGGTTTTTCCTTGCTTCCATGTTTCTGTATGTATATATTAATTTCCTATGAGCTTTGGCCACCTTAGCTGGTCAAGAAGGCAATTTTAATCACATAATGATTAGGGGGGTTATTAAAGAAAGGAGGTAATTTTTTTTTAAAGGTGTTTTAGGGGGCTCTTAGTCATTTTCTTGGCCAAGATACTTGGAAACGTTTCATAAGGCACTGTTCCGAAGGAATGTGCGTGAATTTGACTCACCAAAAAGACTACGGAGGTTAAGCAAAATGGAACGAAGATTTCTGAAAACAAGTTTTGTTATTTTAGGCGCCATTTTGGCCGTATCATTTATCCTGTTGCCCGTTCATGCTGAGGCCCGGAACATTAAAGTAGGAATAATAGATTGCTACAGCGGGCCGGCTGCTGTATTCTGCGAGGATGCCCTTAATGGCTTTAAACTGGCCTTAGAAGACATTAACAAAAAAGGAGT
>CAZENC010000506.1:0-2350 GCA_964513115.1 uncultured Desulfobacteraceae bacterium
GCTTTGGGATGTCCCATTGCCGGTTGCCAAGATCATATATTAATATCCCCTCTGTCTCATCCGGTTTGACGTTGAACGTCCGGTAAAAGGAATGATTGGCTTTTAGAACCTTCAAATCAGAATCAAGCACCACTAAGGGTTCACGAACCGAACCTAAGACGTTATCAAAAATTTCTATAAAGGCTTGCAACTTCCATTTATCGTATCCTAACGCCTTCACAGTTTGTTCAAATTTTTTAATTGATTGCTCGTTATCCATTGGCAAATTCTACGCTTTAATTTAGTTTTATTTTGAACGTGGCTAAATTAAAATTGAGGTAGGTAACGATAGTTTAAAAGTTGTTTATCATCAGCGCAATGCTGGTATAGCCCTCACATTCCCAATTTACAGCATGCAAAATATAATATTCAATGCGTGGGAGTGTTAGGAATTCAAGTATTTTTGCATGATGCTTATATGTTCCCAAATTTCAGCATAGCATAGTAGCATACCATTTGTTGACTATTTTGTATCCTTAGAACTTAACCCCTTTTGCCTTATTTTTTACTTTGCTCAGGCTCAAGTATTCTGTATAACTACTTAATTTTCCAGGTATTTCAAGATACATCTGGCAATCAAAACCTGAGCCTTAAACTACAAACCCCTACCACTCCATGATCAGAAGCAGGGTTTTTATTAATTCACTCCATATCATCCTCTATTGGGGTAATAATAAATGCTCTCCCTCAGATAGGGTTAATATAGTTCAAAAATTCTCAGAGGGCAATTGGTATATGTTTTTTTCTGGATGGTCCCAACTGGCCTCAAACCCTTATCTTCAACGCAAAAAAGGACGTACCATCTCATCAAAATCAGGCATCTTTATCTCCCATCTTTATACAAACCTTATTAATTCCATTATTACTTCTATTTAATTATTGCAAACGTATATAAGATACCAAAAGATTCAGCTGTTCTTTCCAGTTACCTGGATGATTGTGAATCAAACCAAAATCCTTTTTACAGCACCAGCTTGCGAAACAACATTGAAGCCCTTTTATACAAGAGTCCAGCTCAAGGCCAAGGCTATGTACTGGAAAGGATTTTCTCTGATAAAACAAAAACACTGAAATCAACAGCTAAAACCCTCCTAGATGAAATTAAACTCAGGGAGTATCTTAACTCACTTACGATCAATAGGATTGATTATGAAATATCCAGGCAGAATACAGAGATCTTGTAGCTGCCAAAGCAGAAATCCCATTATGATCTCAATGGATTTGTCGATATTGAAAAATTAAAGCTGAAGCTGGAAGACAGGGTTTTAGGTCTGGAGAAAGAAAAGAGAAAGGAATATGTCGAGTGCTGGAGAGATTTAATGTTCATGAAGAAATACTTGCTTTCCTCATTAAAGGATTACTGGGATTCGGTAAAGAGAAGAGATCTGCTTTCAGCTCAATCATATGGAGTGATAGAAAATGAAACAAAAGGAAAGGACTACCGCATTCATTTGAGGCACGGAAAATCCGGCATTCTGGTGATGGCCCCTCACGGAGGAGGTATAGAACCGGGAACAACAGAGATTGCAGATGCCGTAGCAGGAGCTGAACGTTCCTTTTACCCGCCTACGCAGAAAGCCACGGCCTTGCCCGTGGATGAATGCGGGGCAGGGTAATCCGCCGTAGCCCTATTGGGGCGAAGGCGGATATGCTTCGGCGGGTTCCGCCGAAGAATGTGGAGGTGCCACGCGCTTGCGCGTGGGGCTCCACTGTTTTGAAGGCCTGAAAAAAAGAGGCAATTGGAATCTTCACATTACCAGCAGACAGTTCGACGAACCCATTGGGACAGAGATTGCTAAAAATTCTCAAACAATTGTTACGATTCATGGCTGCAAAGAAAAGGGAAAAATAGTTTACATCGGTGGCCGGGATAACCCTCTAAAGGAAAAGATAATAAAAGCAATAAAAAATGCGGGTTTTGCCGTCAAAGAATCGCCTCGTTTCCCGGGAATAAATGAATTAAATATTTGCAATCGAAGCCGGACCAGCAAGGGTGTTCAACTTGAAATTTCCATGGGATTGCGCCGCGCCATGTTTCAGGATATCTCACGCATCAAAAGGAAAAAGACCACAAAAGTCTTTGATAGGTTTGTCAACGCCATAAGAAATGCCTTGTCGGATTTTTGAAAACCGGATGTATGTTGCCTGATGTCTTACTACATCTGTTTGAACAGATGGACATAGGACCTGCTGACGGTAAGGGTTTCCGGCAGGTCCTTTAACCTGATAACAGATCGACCGGTCAGAGAACGGCTCACCTCGGAAATACATCCGGCATTGACAATAGTGCCCCGATGAACGCGCCAGAATT
>CAZENC010000507.1:0-2350 GCA_964513115.1 uncultured Desulfobacteraceae bacterium
ATTATTTTAACAGTAAAGGAGCGGTTTTTCCGGCAGAAACTACCTATCGTATGATCCAACCCATCTATAATATGTATATGCCTGATACTAATGACCCCATTGAACGCCTTGCCTGGAGATGGTTCGGTTACTGGGTTTACTGGTATGACAAGGCCGGGAAAAGGCCCGGATCCCATCCTGATGTGGAGTGGCTCATCCAGTATATTGAAGACTACCAGATCGAAGGGGTTGTCATGCATGAGGCATTTTCATGCAGGACCTGGCACCTCGGTCTGATCTGGCAATTGAATCAACTTGCAAAAATATACAAGCCAATCCCGGTCCTGGTACTTGGGAAGGACGGAAGGGAAAAGAAAGCTGGCAGGGAGCTACCTTCATTGGTCCTGGAAAGTGATATTATTGACATAACCACTTACTCCGAGGTGGATACAAGAAACAGGATTGATGCCTTTATTGAGACGCTTGAATCGGTGAAACAAAGTAAAACGAATTAGTGTTTACCAGCATTGGCGCGACGCGATTTTATACCGTTGGGGCCAAGGCGCTATAAGGCACACGGTGAAAGATTATTTCCTGACCATGGGGCCCCGCCTTGAGCCACGGTTTTATTTCGAATTCCCGGCCACCATAAAAGACCTTTCATTAAATTAATTAGCATCTGGGTGTAATAGTGGAATACTATGCCGGTGTTGATATTGGGTCGACCATGACCAAGGTTGTGATCATGAATAATAAAGGGATCATATCTTCGGTTATTGGACCCACCGGACCTGAGCAGAGAAGGTTAGCCAATAAGGTCATGGAAAAGGCCTTAAACAAAGCTGAACTTGCTTTTGAATCCGTAAACTATATCGTGGCCACGGGATATGGAAGGATTAATGTCCCGTTTGCGGATAAACAGATAACAGAAATTACCTGCCATGCTAAAGGTGTGGCGAGCCTTTTCCCTGAAGCCAGGACAGTTATTGATATTGGAGGTCAGGACAGCAAGGGAATCAAGATAGATAATGGCAGGCCGATAGATTTTGTTATGAATGACAAGTGTGCGGCCGGCTCCGGCAGATATTTAGAGATTACAGCGGATGCCTTAGGGATTAATATTGAAGAAATGGGCGAACTGGCCATGCAAAGCGAGAATCCAGCGCAAATAAGCAACATCTGCACCATCTTTGCCGAGCAGGAGGTCGTCAACAAATTAGCGGAAGGTATTCCTCTCAGAGATTTAGTCGCCGGTGTTCTTGAGTCATTAGCAAGCAGGGTCTCGAGGATGGTGAAAAGGCTGAATGTAGAAGAGGCCGTAGTTATTACAGGCGGGGTGGCAAAAAACGCGGGACTGGTTAAGGCGCTCTCCGATAAACTGGGCTACCATGTATCAGTCCCACCCGAGCCATTACTCACAGGAGCTGTCGGTGCAGCATTGCTCGGAAAAGACTTAGTCATGAAGGCCGAAAAAGACGGGCAACACCTGGAAAGACAAAAACGTTCTTTAAAGGAAATCGAGATCCTTTGATCAGGCACCGTTTTCATCCAGAATAGTCAGGAAAAACGATCCGTCAGGCTCTCTGACCACCTCCAAGCCGAACATGGTGATGGTCTCCGTAAGGGGCCTGCCAAAATAAAAATCCATCTCACCGGAATCAATACCCAGTTTTTTTGCGGTGAAAATCCTTACGTGATGGTCAAATTCTAACAACTCCAGAATTCTTTCAACAGCTTCATCTCCTTTTTTTTCTATCATTCTCACAAATCCGTCAAGTTTATCATAGCTGCATTTCTTGCCGTGTTCATCCATAAGGGCCAAAAGGACCTCTTCATATACAATTGCTTTTCTGTCCGCTTTGGGTCGCTTGTGTACCTTCATGAATTCAGTTGAATCCCAACAGGCAAGGGCGGCGCACTGAGCAGGCCTGTGCTCATATATGCTGCATGCCTTTGCCTCCTCATCATAATAGACGCAACCGCTGCCATCTTTTTTTCCCCTAATTTTTATTAACTCTCTGTCTGTTATTATCAGCTTGTTTTCAATATTATCCCTTACCGGTTCCCCGACCCTGATGGAATAAAGATCACCTTTGCGAATAAACCCCTCCCTTACAAGTTGGATATCCTCCATTTGCAGTGTCGGGCTTGACCCGAGGCAACACTCCCCGCACCGGATACAATGTGTTCTTTGATCGATACTTTTCCGGGGCATGATGGTCATTCACCGGATTTCACGCAGAAAAGCAGGGCCACCCTGTTCGAAACAGGGTGGCCCCTCTTATAAATCAGCCTGGGTTAAAACATTTTTTATGGCTAACAAGTTACCTTGAATATCATGGACGCTCCCTGATCTCCTGCGGCGCATCCG